>JAFQDR010000118.1 GCA_017415945.1 Oscillospiraceae bacterium | reverse complement strand
TTTGTAAACTCCGGCATTATGACACTCAGTCAGGCAATCAATGTCATTATGGGTGCCAACGTAGGTACTACCGTTACCGCGTGGATCTTGTCATTGACAGGCGTCAGCGGTGACAGCTTCTTTATTCAGATGCTCAAGCCCATGAGCTTTACCCCCATTCTGGCTCTGGTTGGCATTTTTATGTACATGGGGAAGAACGAGAAGCGCAAGGATACCGGTATGATCCTGTTGGGCTTTGCCACCTTGATGTTCGGTATGGATATTATGAGCGATTCCGTGAACGGTCTGAAGGATGTGCCTCAGTTTACGAATCTGATGGTGATGTTTACCAATCCCATTATGGGTGTTCTGGTGGGTGCGCTGCTGACAGGCATCATCCAGTCCAGCTCCGCCTCTGTGGGTATTCTGCAGGCTCTGTCTTCCACAGGGCAAATCCCCATGGCTGCGGCGATTCCCATTATCATGGGTCAAAACATCGGTACCTGTGTGACCGCAATGCTGTCTTCCGTGGGCACCAACAAAAATGCACGCCGTACCGCACTGGTGCATTTGCTGTTCAATATTATCGGTACCTGCGTATGGCTGACCGTATTCGTCATCGTCAAGGCCATGTTTGCTCCCGCGATCTTGAATCAGGCTGCAAATCAGGTGTCTATTGCCATTGCCCACAGTGCGTTCAACATTCTTTGTACCTGCCTGCTGCTGCCCATGAGCGGGCTGCTGGAAAAGCTGGCTTACGTTCTCATTAAGGAAACCGAGGACGAGGATGCCATCGAAATGATCGACGAACGTCTGATGGACGTGCCCGCGGTTGCAATTGAGCAGTGCCACAATGTGGTTTGCAAGATGGCTGCCATTGCCAACCAGAGCCTGAAGGACTCTCTGGTGATTGCAGGGGCTTACGATAAGGAGCTGGCGGCAAAGATCGTTTCCGATGAAGACAAGGTGGACCGCTATGAGGATATGCTGGGCAATTACCTGGTGAAGCTGTCCAATACCGCACTGAATATGGAAGACCGTGCCATTACCGCAGAGCTGCTGCATCTGATCGGTGACTTTGAACGTATTTCCGACCATGCGGTCAATGTTTTGGAATCCGTGGAAGAAATGCGGGAAAAGAAGATCCGTTTTTCCGATGGCATTACAGAAGAATTGACCATTATGGGCGGTGCGGTATTTGAAATTCTGGATCTGGCTTACGATGCGTTCAGCAGTGACGATGCGGAAAAGGCAAAGCGCATCGAACCTCTGGAAGAAGTGGTGGATAAGCTGAAGGAAGAACTGCGCTTCCGTCAGATCCTCCGTCTGCAGAAGGGCGAATGCACCATCGAACAGGGTTTCATCCTGTCTGATATGCTGACCAATCTGGAACGTGTAGCCGACCACTGCTCCAACGTGGCGGGCCGTATCATCGAACGCCATAACCGAAATTTCCTGATGCACAGCTATACAGGTAATGTACGCATGACCAATCGTGACTTTGATGCTATGTACGATCGGTATGCGAACAAGTATGCATTGCCCCAATATGTTTCCTAATTGATATGATGTACGCTCGTTTCTTCTCTCAAGAGAGGAAACGAGCGTTTTTTCTTTGGAGAAATATGGGAATACTAAACGAGAAAGATTGCATAAAACGCAAAATATGTATAGAAATATATGATTTTTTCACAAGGGCTTTACATGGGTACTCCGGTACGATAAAATATAAAATGTCGATATGCGGATGTGTATCTGCAAATACATATTCATGTGAGGATGAAATGGATATTTTTAATGTGTTGACCATGATTGGCGGTGTGTGCCTATTCCTGTTCGGCATGAGCGTAATGGGCGAGGCTTTGGAAAAGAGAGCAGGCAGCAGCCTGAAAACCATCCTTTCCCGTATTACAAGTAATAAGCTTACGGGATTCCTGTTGGGCCTCGGTGTCACTGCTGTCATCCAGAGCTCCGGTGCAACCACTGTTATGGCGGTTGGTTTCGTAAATTCCGGCTTGATGACCTTGAACCAGGCAATCAATGTCATTATGGGTGCAAATGTAGGTACCACTGTGACCGCGTGGATTTTGTCTCTGAGCGGTGTCAGCGGCGACAGCCTGTTTGTGCAGATGCTGAAGCCAACCAGCTTTACCCCCATTCTGGGTCTGATCGGTATTGTGATGTACATGGGCAACGATGCCAAGCGTAAGGACACCGGCACGATTCTGCTGGGCTTTGCCACATTGATGTTTGGTATGGATATCATGTCCGATGCGGTAAAGGGGTTGAAGGATGTTCCCGAGTTTACCAATCTGATGCTTATGTTCTCCAACCCCATTATGGGGGTTATTGTCGGTGCGGTTATGACGGGTCTGATCCAGTCCAGCTCCGCATCCGTTGGTATTCTGCAGGCTCTGTCCTCTACCGGACAGATTCCTCTGGCGACTGCCATCCCCATTATTATGGGTCAGAACATCGGCAGCTGTGTACCTGCTATGATCTCCTCTGTTGGTACCAATAAGAATGCACGTCGTACCGCAACGGTGCACCTGATGTTCAATATTATTGGCACCTGTATTTGGGTCACAATTTTCATGGTGGTACGTCTGTTTGTTGTGATTCCCGTGCTTGAGCAGCCCGCAAACCAGTTTACCATCGCTATTTGCCATAGTATGTTTAATATTCTGTGTACCGCAATGATGCTGCCCATGAGCGGGCTGCTGGAAAAGCTGGCATACTTCCTAATTAAGGAAGATGAGAACGAAGATGCCATTGAAATGATCGACGAGCGTTTGATGGCTACACCTGCCATTGCAATTGAGCAGTGCCACCGTGTGGTCTGCAAGATGGCAGGCATCGCAAATCAGAGCCTGAAGGACTCTCTGGTGATTGCGGGGGCCTACGATAAAGAGCTGGCGTCAAAGATCGTTTCCGATGAAGATAAGGTGGACCGCTATGAGGATATGCTGGGCAGCTATCTGGTTAAGCTGTCCAATACCGCACTGAATACGGAAGACCGTGCCATTACCGCGGAGCTGCTGCATCTGATCGGTGACTTCGAACGTATTTCCGACCATGCGGTAAACGTTCTGGAATCTGTGGAAGAAATGCGGGAAAAGAAGATCCGTTTCTCCGATGGCATTACCCAAGAACTGACCATTATGGGCGGTGCGGTATTTGAAATTCTGGATCTGGCCTACGATGCATTCAGCAGCGACGATGCGGAAAAGGCAAAGCGCATCGAGCCTCTGGAAGAAGTTGTTGACAAGCTGAAGGAAGAACTGCGCTTCCGTCAGATCCTCCGTCTGCAGAAGGGCGAATGCACCATCGAGCAGGGCTTCATCCTGTCCGATATGCTGACCAATCTGGAACGTGTGGCCGACCACTGCTCCAACGTAGCGGGACGTATCATCGAACGTCACAACCGTAACTTCCTGATCCATACCTACACCGATAACATCCGCGTGACCTACAAGGATTTCGATGCTAAGTATGATATGTACTCCCAGAAGTACGCACTCCCTGAAATGAAGTAAAATTCATATTGAAATCCGAACACCGCTGATGAAAGTCAGCGGTGCTTTTTATGACTCGAAATCCTGTAGGGGCGGCTATTAGCCGCCAGCATCTGCAGAGTATGTCCGATATTTTGAGGCGGCAGCAAGCGGCCGCCCTACGTGTGTTATATGAAATCAAAAAAGCTCGTTTTCTCTGGGTGAAACGAGCTTTTTGTATGTGTATGTTTTGACTTGGATATATTAGAAAATATCCTCGAAGCGGTCGTTGGAGCGGCCTTCCATCAGGGAGGGATTGCGGATGAGCTCCTTCATGTAAGCGAATGCTTCGGTGAAGTACAGTACATCGGCGATACGGCTGTCGTACACGCTGCGCAGATGCAGGAAGTCATTGCCTTGAGAGCGAGTGGTGCTGATGGACATGGTCATGGGCAGGTTGCCCCATTCACCCAGATTGATATAGGTGGGCTGGGCACCGTGAACGGACAGGGTGCAGATGGACATGGAGCCGTGGACACCGCTGTTGTCCAGAATGTGTCTGGGCAGCTTGCCGAAGTAGTCTGCCACACGCAGTCCCCAGAATGCCAGACGGATCACGGGACGGGGCAGCTTCAGCATACCTTCGGGGAAGGGCAGTGCGTTTGCGGGGGTGGCACCGGTGCGGACGGCCTGTACCCCTGCGGCGATTTTGCGGTAAACGTCATACACATCGTCACCGGGCTCAAAGCTGACCTTTACAAAGCGCGCGGCGCGGCGGTCGGATTCCTTGCGTGCTGCGGTGATGATGACGGAAATATCGTGGCGGGCATATACGCGCTGACCGGAGATGAAGCGGTTGATGGCGGGCATGGCGGATACGGTGCGTACGTATGCGGCGATGATGATATGCAGCAGGTTCAGTCCCGCAAATTCCCCCGTGGCACGGTCACGAAGCCATGCGGTGGTCTCTCCCAGGTAAATGCTGTCGTCATACATGTTGGCGCTGCCTGCGGAGCCGGGGTTAAAGAAGGGACCGTATTTATCGTAAGTGGTCAGATTGTTGATCAGGCGGCCGTCGGGACGGTCACCTGTTCTGCGTGTTACCGGTTTTTTCATATGTTAAAATTCCTTTTGTTAGTTTTAGTCATAAGTGACAATATTATATTATAGTTTTTGTGTAATTGCAAGATGGGAAATGAAAAAGGTCGAAATAGGAAGGAAAACGATACGGTGTTGGTTTGTTGAAAATGTTGCAAGGCGTTAAAAGATTAACGAAGTGTTTGTGCATCGTTCCGAAAATAAACTCTGTTTAGTAAATAACTAACAATTTCCATAAAGGATATATTTTCTTTTGTGACAAATTTGCCAAAGAAAGCCGAGAAATGCACTTGCACTCTTGGTGAATATAGGATATACTGGCATAGTAAATCATTATGCGAAGTCTGAAATTATTTCAGTCTGCGCATTCAATTTATGAATACCTGTCGAAACAGGCGGGAGGTGTGTCAATGTCATTTGAAGCTATCACTATGATCAACCGGGCAGAGGAATCTGCCAAGCTGAGTCGTGTGCAGGCAATTGCCGATGCCAAGGCAGCGGAAGCTGCAGCGGTAGAAGCAGGTAAGGCTGCGGTGGAAGCCGCAGTGGCCAAAGCACGGCAACAGGTACAAGACATGCAGGCGGATCTGGAAGCAAAGGCCAAGCAGGCTGCGGAAGGACTTGCCGGCGAAACCGAAAACCAAAAGGCTGCAATGCGCGCCTGCGCTGAGGGCAAGCTTGATCAGGCTGCAGCTCTCATCGTAGAAAGGATCGTGAACGGCTGATGGCAATCGTAAAAATGAAAAAGCTGAAGCTGATGGTTGCGACTCCTCAGAGAGAGGAGCTCCTCCGTGAGCTGATGCTGCTGGGCTGCGTGGAGGTCAGCGAACCCTCCGCAGGGCTGCAGGAGCTGGAGTTCCTGAGCCGTGTGGAATCGGCTGAGCTGATCAGACTCAAGTCCGAGCATACTGCTATGAGTAATGCGGTTGCGCTGCTCAAGAAGTATGCGAAAGAAAAGGGCGGTCTGCTTGCACCGCTGCCTGAGGTAACATCCGCACAGCTGCTGGATGAATCCAAGCTTCAGGAATCTCTGGAAAAAGCAAACGAGGTCATCCGACTGGATGATCAGATCCGCAGAATGATTGCGGAGGAGGCTGTGAAGCATACGGATATCGCAGCGCTGACCCCCTGGGCGGATCTGGATCTGCCTCTGGATTGCGGCGGCACCGAAACCAGTGCGCTGGTTCTGGGTACTCTGCCCGGCACCGTGTCCTTTGGGCAGGCTGCGGCGGCCCTTGAAGCAGCAACGGAAAAGGCCGAGCTGTTTGCCGTCAGCAGCGACAAGTCTCTGTTGTATGTGGCAATGGTCTGCTACCGTGAGGATCTGGAAGCTGCGCAGTCCGCCCTCCGTCCTCTGGGCTTTGCGAGTGTAAGCTTTGCCGATCGAAAGGGTACCGCAGCGGAAAATATCATTGCTGCGGAAAAAGACCTGGCAGAAATGGCCGATGAAAAGATCGTTTGTGAAGAATCCATTGTTGCGCTGGCAGAATACAGAGCCGATATCAAGCTCTGCTGCGATACGCTGGCAACCAAGATTGCAAGAGCGGAGGCTGCTTCCAAGCTCATGAGCTCCGAAAGCGTATCTGTTCTGGAGGGCTGGGTCCCTGCGGAAAACGAAGACGCAATGGCTGTGGCAGCGGAAAAGTTCGACTGTGCATGGTCCACCGAAGACCCCACAGAAGAGGATTATCCCGTTGTTCCCGTAAAGTTGAAAAACGGTAAGATTTCCAGAGCCTTGAACACGGTTACGGAAATGTACAGCCTGCCTGCATACAACGGTGTTGACCCCAACCCCTAGATGACTCCCTTCTACATTCTGTTCTACGGTATGATGATGGCAGATATGGGCTACGGTCTGGTGATGATGCTGGCTACAGCTCTGGTTTTGAAAATGAAGAAGCCCAAGAATGCCCACTTCTGGGAACTGTTTTTCTGGTGTGGTATCTCCACATTTGCATGGGGTGCTTTGACGGGCGGTTTCTTTGGGGATGCTCCCTATCAGCTGGTCCACATGATCAATCCCGAATCTACATGGCAGGGGCTGCCTGCTCTGTTCAATCCTCTGGAGGATGCAATTGCGGTTCTTCTGGGCGCTTTGGTTCTGGGCTTGTGTCAGATCTTTACCGGTATGGCCGTCAGCATGGTCAAGCAAATCAAGCGCGGCGAAACCATGGCTGCGCTGTGTAATGAAGGCGCGTGGTTCGGTGTGTTTGCCCTTGCGGGGGTCGCAGTGCTGACCGGCGCGGTTACACCCTGCGTTATTGCAATGGTTGTGCTGCTTGTGCTGACACAGGGCTACGGTAAGGAAGGTATTATGGGGAAGCTGGTAGGTATCGGCGGATCCCTTTACAGCAACATTACAGGGTATTTCTCCGATATCCTTTCCTATTCTCGTTTGATGGCACTGATGCTGGCCGGTGCGGTTATTGCACAGGTTTTCAACACCTTGGGTGCCCTTACCGGAAATGTTGTGTTCTTCCTTGTGATTGCATTGCTGGGCAATACGATCAATATGGGTCTGAACCTGCTGGGCTGCTATGTTCATGACTTGCGTCTGCAGTGTTTGGAATTTTTTGGCAGATTCTATGAAGACGGTGGTAAACCCTTCCGTCCCTTGTCCACTGAAAATACACAGTATGTGGACGTTGTAAAATAATTCAGGAGGTATAATTATGAATTTCTTTGAAGCATTTGGTGGTTTGGCATTCGCATTGCTGGGTTCCGGTCTGGCTGTCGCTCTGTCTTGTGTTGGTTCTGCAATGGGTACCGGTATTGCCGGTGAAGCAGGTACCGGTTTGCTGTGTGAAGATCCTTCCAAGTCCGGTAAGGTTATGATTCTGCAGCTGCTGCCCGGTACTCAGGGTCTGTACGGTCTGGTTGTATGGTTCTTCACTCTGTACCAGCTGGGCATGCTGGGCGGCGGTGTGGTTGACATCACCGTTACCGAAGGTCTGCAGTACTTCTGCGCATGCCTGCCCATGGCACTGGGCGGCTGGCTGTCCGCTATCGCACAGGGCAAGGTTGCTGCCGGCTCCATCAACATTCTGGCAAAGAAGCCCGACGACTGGTCCAAGGGCATGATTCTTTGCGGTATCGTAGAATTCTACGCAATTCTGTCTCTGCTGGCTTCCATGCTGATGCTCATGTGGATCTGATCCAACACGGAAGAATCTATAAAGCAAGGCGGAATGTGCTATGAAGGGAATTGAAAAAATCACAGCCCGCATTGCGGCAGATGCCGAAGCAGCCAACAGCGCAGTACGCGAAGAGTCTGCAAAGCGCATCGCCGAGATCCGCGCTGAATACGACAAGAAAGCACAGGAAGAAGTTGCTGCCATTCTCCGCGCAGGGGAAAAGGAAGCACAGCAGCACGCTTCCCGTATCGAAAGAAACGCACAGCTGGAATCCAAGCGTGACGTTCTTGCTATCAAGCAGGAAATGGTCTCCAAGGCATTCGAGCTGGCAAAGAGCAAGTTCGCTCAGATGCCTCAGGCTGAGTACGTGGCATACCTGTCTCGCAAGGTAGTATCCTGCTGCAGCGGCGAAGCAAAGCTGGTGCTGAATGCTGCCGACAAGGAAAAGTACGGCGCACAGCTGGAAGTTCTGTGCAACACTTTGCTGAAGGGCAAGGGCTCTGTCACCGTAGCGGAAGAAACCGCAGACATCGTTGGCGGCTTCATTCTCAAGCAGGGTGATGTGGAAGTGAACGGCACAATTGACATTTTGCTGGAACTGATCCGCGGTGAACTCGCTGCTCAGGTGGCACAGGTGCTGTTTGAAGGCTGAGACGCAGTCTTCGGGGCACAAATCATCCCCGGCGAGGAGGTAAGAAATTGTCAAAAGTAAAAGATACAGCTTACCTGGCACTTACCGCCATGCTGCGGGCCAGAGAAGCTAAAATGTTGGATCGCGACAGAATGGACCGTATGCTGAACGCACCCTCCTATGCAGACGCAGCAAAGCTGCTGGTAGACTGCAAGTACGAGGATATGTCCTCTTTGGACAGCAAGATGCTGGACGCTGTTCTGAATGCGCGCAAGCAGGAGATCTTCGAGGAAGTTTATCGAATGTCTCCCGAGAAGGAACCTGTTGAGGTATTCCGTCTCAAATATGATTACCACAATGCAAAGGTCATTGTGAAGGCTGCCGGTGTTGGTATCGGCGGTGACCATCTGCTCAGCGACGTGGGCCGTGTGTCCGCAGACGTGATCGCCAAGGCATACGCAGAGGATCACTACTCCGATTTGCCCGCGGCTTTGGGTAAGGCTGTAAAGGAAGCCAAGCTGATGCTGGCAAAGAGCGGCAACCCCCAGTTGGCAGAATTTGTCCTTGACCGTGCTTATTTTGGGGAAATGACCGCCCTTGCCAAGCAGCAGGGCAGTGCATTCCTGCAGGGCTATGTAAAGGTTATGATCGACTCTGCCAACCTGCGTACCGCGGTGAGAACCGTGCGTATGAACAAGGGCATTGACTTCCTGATGCAGGCGCTGATCGAGGGCGGCAATGTGTCTCCCGCAAAGATGGCACAGGCGGCTGTCAGCGGCGACGGTCTGGCAGCTCTGTTCACCGCAACCGTTCTGCAGAATGCAGCGATTGTGGGCGTGGACGCCATGAAGGGCGGCTCCATGACAAAGTTCGAACTGGCATGTGACAATGCTGTGACCGCATATCTCAGCGGTGCCAAGATGGTCAGCTTCGGCTGCCAGCCTGTGATCAAGTATCTGGCACTGGTAGAAGCGGAGACCACCGCTGTGCGTATGATCCTGTCCGGTAAGATGGCAGGCATCGCACCCCATGTCATTCGAGAAAGGCTGCGTGAGATCGATGCTTAAAATTGCAGTTATTGGCGGTCGTGAAACCGTAACAGGGTTTAAGGCTCTGGGTCTGGATGTTTTCCCCGTGGAAAACGACCAGCAGGCTAAGGAGACCCTGCGTACTTTGACTCGTTCTGTCGAAGATACTTATGCCATCATCTATCTGGAAGAAACGCTGGCAGTTACCTTGGAAAACGAGATCAACAAATTCAAAGACAAACCCATTCCCGCAATCATCTTGATTCCGGGTCGTGAGGGCTCTCTGGGGCTTGCACAGGCTGCACTGCGTGCATCTGTGGAACGCGCAGTCGGCTCCGATATCCTTTAAATCCTTTAAAGAAGGAAGGTAAATGAATGAGCGGTACAATTGTAAAAGTATCCGGTCCTCTGGTCGTTGCAAATGGCATGAGTGATGCAAACGTTGCAGACATCGTTCGTGTTGGTGAACAGCGACTGGTAGGCGAGATCCTGAATATGACCGGCGACAGCGCTTCTATTCAGGTTTATGAAGAAACTTCCGGCATCGGCCCCGGTGCAAAGGTAGAACCCATGGGTATGCCTCTGTCCGTAGAACTGGGCCCCGGTATGATCGAAAATATTTACGACGGTATTCAGCGTCCTCTGCCCGAAATGAAGGCAATGTCCGGCGATACCATTGCAAGAGGTATTGACGTTCCCGCACTGAACCGTGAAAAGGTATGGGAATTCGTTCCCGTTGCTCAGGTGGGCGACAAGGTCATCGCAGGCGACGTTCTGGGTACCGTACAGGAAACCAGTGCAATCCTGCACAAGATCATGGTTCCCCACGGCATCGCAGGTGAAGTGGTTTCCGTGGAATCCGGCGCACACACTGTTGCCGAAACCATTGCTGTTGTGAAGGATGCAAAGGGCGTGGAACACAAGCTGAACATGATCCAGCGCTGGCCCGTCCGTATTGCAAGACCTTACGCAAAGAAGTTCACCCCCAGCCGTCCCATGAACTCCGGTCAGCGTATCATCGATACTCTGTTCCCCATTGCAAAGGGCGGCACCGCAGCGGTTCCCGGCCCCTTCGGCTCCGGCAAGACCGTTGTACAGCACCAGCTGGCTAAGTGGTCCGACGTTGACCTGGTTGTTTACATCGGCTGCGGCGAACGCGGCAACGAAATGACCGACGTACTGAACGAATTCCCTGAACTGAAAGACCCCAAGACCGGCCGTTCCCTGATGGAACGTACCGTTCTGATCGCCAACACTTCCGACATGCCCGTGGCCGCGCGTGAAGCGTCCATTTATACGGGCATCACCATTGCCGAATATTTCCGCGACATGGGCTACACCGTGGCGCTCATGGCCGACTCCACCTCCCGCTGGGCTGAAGCACTCCGTGAAATGTCCGGCCGTCTGGAAGAAATGCCCGGCGACGAAGGCTATCCCGCTTACCTGACTTCCCGTCTGGCACAGTTCTACGAACGTGCCGGTGACGTGATCTGTCTCGGCGGA
>JAFQDR010000001.1 GCA_017415945.1 Oscillospiraceae bacterium | reverse complement strand
ATCCGAAATCACAAAGACTGCGACATGCGATGAAGTCGGTGAGATTGTCTATACAGCGGTTTTCACGAATCCTGGATTCGCCAAGCAGACGAAGACGGAAGAAATCACAGCCATCGGCCACGAATGGAATGAACCGACTTACGAGTGGTCAGATGACTTCAGTATTGTAACAGCAACCCGAACGTGCAAGAATGACCCTGATCATATTGAGTTTGAGACTGTGAAAACAACATCAGAAGTGCTTCGTGAGGCTTCGTGCGAAGAAAATGGTATGACACGTTATACTGCACACTTTACCTTAGAAGCGTTTATTTCACAGAATATGGATGTAGAAAATATCGAAGCAATTGGTCATGTGTGGGATGACGGTGTGGTCACCAAGGAACCGACAGAATCGGAACAGGGTGAGAAGGTCTATACCTGTCTGCATAATGCGGATCATACAAAAATTGAAATTCTCCCTGTAAAGGAGAGTACCACAACAACCGAAACATCCACTGAAACCACAACAGAAACGACGCACACGGAAACCACCACAACAACCGCAACCACTGCGCAATCTGGCACACAGACTGCCAGTCCATCTACTGCGGATCATGGTGTAGGTAAGGTTTCTGCTCTGGCTGCACTGGGTCTTGCCGTGGCATCGCTTTTCAGAAAGAAAAAAGATTGATTTGAAGCAGCATCAGTTTTTTCCAATTCTGAATGCATAGAATTATAATGAAGTCCCCTATACAGATGAAAATGATCAGTATAGGGGACTGCTTTTGTAAATGAGATGAACTGACTGGGATTGAGCTGTTTTTCACAATTTATTCATAATGTCCACTGTTTCTTTATTTTAGCGGTTGACAATACTATCCAATAGACTATAATAAAAGTATAGGCTTAAAAGATAGAATGGACGTAAATGTTCTGCTGATCCGCCTTATTCTGATATGTCGTGACATGAAATGGGAGAAGTAAGCCTGTAATCAAAGGATAATTACATTTTTTGAAAGTACCATTTCTGTGTGCGGAATCCGGCAGAACCATTGAAAACAGGAGGAACCATAATGAAACAACCGATTCACAAGCGACTTGCTGCTGTGTTGGCAGCTGCTGCTATGTGCATGAGCTATGGCAGTACATATCAGAATTCGGAGGTGAATGCAATGGCATCCGATACAAAAGACTTTGCCATCTCCGATGTCACCATGAACGATCCCTACTGTACCAATGCGTTTGAAAAGGAAATGGCTTATCTGCTTGCTTTTGATACAGAAAAACTGTTGGCAGGCTTCCGTGATAATGCCGGACTTTCCACAAATGGTGCGACCCGTTATGGCGGCTGGGAGAATACGAATATTGCCGGTCACTGTGTCGGACACTATCTGACGGCTTTGGCACAGGCCTATCAGCATCCAGAGCTCTCCAATGAGCAGCGGGATGCACTTTATTCCCGTATGAAGACACTCATTGACGGAATGCAGATCTGTCAGCAGCATTCCCGCGGACAGAAGGGCTTCCTGTGGGCTGCACCAATTCCGCCCGATGGCAATGTGGAACGCCAGTTTGACCGTGTGGAGCAGGGGAAAGCGAATATTTTCGACGATGCCTGGGTGCCGTGGTATACGATGCACAAGCTGATTGCCGGTCTTGTGGATGTCTACAATGCCACCGGCTATGCCCCCGCAAAGACCGTTGGTTCCGATCTCGGCGACTGGGTTTATAACCGCTGCAGCAAATGGAGTGAACAGACCCAGAATACTGTGCTCTCGATCGAATACGGCGGCATGAACGATTGCATGTACGATCTGTATGCGATCACCGGTAAGGATAACCATGCAGTTGCGGCGCATTATTTCGATCAGACAGCACTCCATGAACTGGTGCTCAAGGGCGGCACGGATTCGCTGAATAATCGTCATGCAAATACGACCATTCCGAAATTCCTCGGTGCGCTCAAGCGTTATATTGTTCTTGACGGCAAGACTGTGAATGGACAGAAGGTCGATGCTTCCCGATATCTTCAGTATGCGGAGGCGTTCTGGGATACGGTAACAACCCGCCATACTTATATCACCGGCGGCAACAGTGAGTGGGAGCACTTCGGCAAGGATTTTGTCCTTGACGGTGAGCGTACCAACTGCAACTGCGAGACCTGTAATTCCTATAATATGCTTAAGCTATCCCGTGAGCTGTTCAAGATTACACACGATGTGAAGTATATGGATTATTACGAAACTACTTACTATAATTCCATCCTCTCTTCACAGAATCCGGAAACCGGCATGACGACCTATTTCCAGCCAATGGCAACCGGTTACTTCAAGGTATACAGCACACAGTGGGATAAATTCTGGTGCTGCACAGGCAGCGGTATGGAGAGCTTTACAAAGCTCGGTGATACGATCTATATGCATGAGGGCGATACACTCTATGTCAATCTCTATCAGAGTTCCGAACTTGACTGGGCAGAGAAGAACCTCACCATCACGCAGTCTACGGACATTCCGTTCAGCGATACGGCTACCTTCACAATCAATGGCAGCGGTACGATTGATTTCCGATTCCGTATTCCGGACTGGGTGGCCGGTACAATGACGGCTGAAGTCAACGGTACAAAATACAGCTACAAGATTGTGGATGACTATGCGCAGATCAGCGGTGATTTCAAGTCCGGCGATAAGATCACACTGCACATCCCCGCAGAAGTCAAAGCTTATAATCTGCCCGACGCCCCTGACGTATACGGCTTCAAATACGGTCCGCTTGTCCTCAGTGCTGAGCTCGGCAAGGAGGATATGAAGACTGATTCCACCGGTATGTGGGTGACTATCCCGAAGGAAAAAAAGGTGGCAAGCGAAAACATCACCCTTTCGAAGGAAGGCCAGTCCGTGACCGCATACATGGCACAGATCAGTGACCATCTGGTACGTGAGCCCGGTACAATGCGTTTCACTCTGAATGATACGAATACAAAGCTCACTTTCACACCGCATTACCAGCAGTATCAGCAGCGATACGGCATTTACTGGAAATTCATCCCGAATGGTACTGTCATTGAAGAACGTCTCCCTCGGGCAAAGACTTCCATTACCGATACGGTACAGCCCGGCTATGGCCAGTACGAGAGCGATAATCTCCATAAGATGGTTGAGCTCGGTTCTGTAGGTGTGACGAACGACAGCACCTATCGTTATGCAGATCAGGGCGGCTGGTTTACTTACCGCATGTCCGTGGATGATACAGCACCGATGATTGTGCTCCACGCCAAACTCCGCAAGGCGGACAACGGCAAGACACTCCGTGTTCGTGTGGGTGATGCCATCCTGTATGCAGGAACACTGGATTATTCCGGTACTGAGGATGTATATGATCTGAAGCTCACAGTGCCCGATGATGTGCGCAATCGCTGCATCTACGAAATCGAAGCGGATGGAAAAACGCACAAGGTGCTTGATGTGACCTTCTCCGCTGATGGAACGGATGAGGCATCCGCAAAGGTCTGCGATTTCCTCTATATGGAGGCTGTCACGCCGCTCTATACCTATGATAGCAGCATTGCCTATTTTGTAGATTGCGGTGACCATTTCACAGATACTGTTTCCGGGCGTGACAAGCTTGGCTTGTACAACAGCGTAACTGAGCAGCTGTATGGACCGGATGAAGTGACAGGCCGCATGTGGGGTCTGATCGATGATCCGACCGACCAGTACAATGGCTCCGGCAAATCCAGCGGCATCTACACAGCAAATACCTGGCCGGATGAATTCCACACAGCGGATGATGCTGACAAGACCACGAGCTACCGCTATACCAAGAACCAGTATGAAAATAACATTGCCCGTCATCTTGATTATACATTCTCTCTGCCGGATGGCACTTATTCCGTGGAACTGGCATTTGCCGATCCGTGGGGTTGCTCGAAGAATCCGACAGCATATGCCAATATCGGTGCTGCCAATGAATCTGTCATTGCAGCAAATGCACCCGTAGATGGCTCAGCAGTCAAGAATGAAGTGACCGTCACAGGCGGCAAACTGACAATCAATGTCAGATCCGAGGATAAGGCAATCAACCTTTGCTATATCCTGATCCGTCCGGTGGATGTGAAGTCCGACTCCGTGATCGGCTGCAAGGGCGATGTAAATCTGGATGGTAAGGTGACCGTTGCCGATGCAGTGCTAACCCAAAAGTATTTGTTTGGTCAGACAGAACTCACAGGGGAGCAGCGTTACGCAGTGGATGTCCTGAGTGATGCCAGACCCAACGCTTTTGACCAGGCTGTGCTCAAGCGCAAACTCCTGTCCTGAAATCCTATGATCACAATTGATTCCTTTCTATAACAAAAGCCATCCCCACAGCAGAAAAAACGTGTTGTGGGGATGGCTTTTTGTTTGATTATTTCTTCATGTCAGCGTTAATCTCTTCGATGATCCTGACGGCAGATGCGACCATCTTCGGGCAGAAGTCAGTGAACAGCTTCGTTTCAAAAGCATATGCTACGCCTTCGGGTGTGCTGATATCACAGCCCAGCAGGTCGTTGCAGATGTAGGATCCATTACGCTGTCTGAATGTATTGAGGAACCGGTCGTTCACTTCATTAGCTCTGTTTCGGCTCTCCATGTCGCCTTTGATACAGTGACCGTACTGCAGACCCAGTACCATCAGTGCACCCGTACATGCACCGCAGACCTCACCCTTTCTCATGCCGCTGCCGAAGCAAGCACCGAGCTTTAATGCCTGTTCTTCTGTGAGACCAAGTTCATCTGCAAATGCGGCAAGAACTGCCTGTGAGCAGTGAAATTTGTCAGAGAAGTACTGATTGGCTTTTTCTTCATGAGTCATATGTATGCCCCCCTTTGCCTGCTGGTTTGCGCGAAGTTCTTCCAGGTCATAAATATATCTGAAGGGAATCAGGTCTTTTGAATCATTTGCCTGTCCTTCCAGTTCATCTTTCAAAGCATTTTTCTGATCGATGATAAAATAGATACACTTGCAGCCGAATTCTACTGCTTTCGGCATAAAATAATCGGCAACCCACTTGGTATCTTCCGGAATATTTTCAAAACCGGTTCGTGTGTCAGCAACATAATCGCACCTGTATTTTTGTATGATCTCAAGTGCAAAAAACAGCGGTGCCCTGTAGTCTTCCCAACAGCAGAATTTTTTCCATTTCACAAATACAGCATTGTAGTCGGGAAGATAGCTTACATCACAGGATGCACTGAGATATTGATTGTTTTCGTGTGTCATATGCTTGCTCCTTTTTATTAGATTCTAATTGATAGAATATTTCCCATATGCAGAACTTCTTCGTCATATCCATATGAGAGCGCAAGTACAAGATGGGGTGTTCCGGAATCGTCAGTGAAAATCCAATTGGTTTGACCACAGTCCCCCTGCGCTGACCAGCCGACAATATGCCATTGCTCACTGCGGAAGATGGTTTCCGTCTCCTTTTCAAATCCATGGAACAAATCAAGGGGGTGAATGACAATGCGTTCACTGTAATGGCGATACAGTTCGTGCAGCGGAATCACTTGCAGAATACCGACTTCGATCCATGCACATGCTGTATCGGCAGAAAGAATTCTCTCGAATCGACAGCGCACCATGGCACATTTTTGAATCTCTGTATCAGGCACATCATCCCAGCCATTAAGAGCCAAAAGCGCAGGTTCGAATTTGACCCAGAATGTACTGCCGATCGCCTCGTCAAATGGTTTTTGCACGAATAATAGCCGTCTTTGACTTTGGAACGGTGTCACGCTGCTGCGCTGCCAATGTCTTTCGTTCAGTGCGGGGACATCGTCTTCAAAATCCGACCACTCCACACAGGAATTATAGCCCCAATCAGCGAAGGGTGGTTTTACGTCCTTTTTCATTTGTACAATTTCACCGCACACATCACAACGGAATTGCAGGTGTTCCATGTTCCTCACCATCCCTGAGAGAAAAATTCGATCTCTTCACCGAGCGGCCCGCGACAGAATGCGATGCTGGCAGGGAATGCAGGATCACCGCCGATCTGCACGGTTTTGGGCCGAATGAATACTTCATATCCTGCAGCTTCGACTGCGTCGGTACAGGCCTGTACGTCGTCCACTGTAAATGCAAAATGCCGGATCACACCTTGGGGAAGTGCTTCCGTGGCATTCCGGAAGATTTCCACGACTCCCGCTCCCGTATCCAGAAGAATGCAGGCATCACACTCCTTAATGACAGCCAGTCCAAGTGTTTCTGTATAAAAATGGCGTGCCTTTCTGTATTCCTCTTCATTCTGTGTTTTCATGGAAATATGATGAATGCCTTTGATCATTGAAACCTCTTCCTTTCTGTTCTGGAAATCATGCAGGAGATTGTACAGACCGTCCTGTGAGAGGACACCGCGCTTGAGATTCCGTGGCAGCCTACCGCGTTCATCGGCTTCGTAATCGGCAAGCCACCGGCCGCTGTTAAGGTAGTCGTTGAGTGCATCCGCAGCGGATCGCAGTGCGGGTGTATCAGGAATCGGGTTCTCTTTTATGGCGGAAAGCAGCGTGTCATAGTACTGTTCCATACGTATAATTCGTTCGATGATGGATTCGATTGTCTGCATAGTTGAATCCCCCTTTGGTCTTATTGCTTACATTATAACATACTTTCACCTGTAAGGCAAGCATTCAGGATAAATACAGATGCTGCTTTTTTGATATTGACAAATAAGCAATAAAGAGCTATGATAATTCTGACCAACCTTTTTGGGGGACGGCACACTATATAAATGAGAACGTTCTTAAAGTGAGGAGACACAATGAAAAAACAGGAAGCGGATAAAATGATTTCATCATATACAAAAAAGATATTTGGATTTGCCATGTCCAGAATGTCTAAGATTGATGACGCCGAGGAGCTGGCATCAGAAATCACCGTTCAAGTGTATACATCATTGCTTAGTCAGGATCATATTTCGAATCCGGATGGCTATATTTGGCGTATAGCCAAAAATGTGTATGCACGGTATATCGATGGAAAAATGAAATGGACTTCATTTGATGGAATGGATCAGATCCCTGACAGCAATGATTTTACAATGGATTTGTTTGAAGATGAAAGCTATGGTCTTCTACGCCGTGAGATCACATACTTGTCAAAAACGCAGCGTGAGATCATTATACAGCATTATTTTCACAACAGAAAAGTCAGAGAGATTGCAGAATTACTCTCAATCAATGAAAATACAGTGAAATGGCACCTGTCATGTTCACGAAAGGAGTTAAAAATGGGTATGCAGAAAGTAAGAACAACGGGTAATCTCGGAACGGAACCCATTCGGTTGTATAATATGGGGCATTCCGGCAGTCCCGGAAAAAAAGGAGATACTGCAGCATTTCTTGCAAAATCATTAACGCAGAATATTGTATATGCCGCATATCATAAGGCAAGAAGCATTCAGGAAATTGCTGAGGAACTAGGAGTTAATCCACTCTTTGTCGAGGATGAGATCGCAGTGCTTGAAGAGTATGGATTCATGGATTTACAGCAGGATGGAAGATATCTAGCCAATATTCATATTGAAATACCAAGTATGGAGGCCGATGCGATTCGTTCTGAGATCGATCCCAGATATGCCAGAATCTTTGCGCAGGAGTTCTATGCACCGTTTCTGCAAAATGTGACGGAGATCCCTGATTTTATGAGGGTACCCGATGACGATTTGAATCTGCTCAAATGGGCGATGGTTGTTTTTCTTTCACATAAACTTGGTGTTGCTGAGATCACGAATAAATACTGCGTGAAACGTCCCGATGGCGGTGAATATATGGCCAATGCATCTCTTTTGAATGACTATATCAAGGAAAATGGCGCTTACAACAAATACTGGAGCTGCGGGGATATGTGGCACAATCGTGATACTGATGGTATCTGGTGGGAGAGCTGGCAGCTTGACTGCGAATACACTGCCCGACGTGGTTTCTGGATGGACAATTTGACAGAGGACTATGATAAACTCTATCATTTTCTTAGAGGCGATCTTCCTGAAAATGCCGCTAATATCGAAAGCTATCAGCGTCTTCTGGACAAAGGCTATCTCTTGAAAATGGGGGACAGTTACAAGGTAAACATCATCGTTTGTGACAGCGCAAGCAAGTGGAGAGAAAGTTTGGCGGAACCTTCGGAGGCAATCATTCAGCAAGCAAAGGAATATGCACATAAAGCAACGCAGGCAGCGATTCTGAATCAGCCAAAGCACATGCATGAACAGATTCGGTATTATCTTCAGAATTCAGCACAGTGGTTGCACACACAGGTGATGGAGCTGCTCCATGAGATGGGTGTACTGTCTATGCCAACACAGGAACAGCGAAAGGGCCTTCTGACGATTCTTTTCCTTGGAAAATAAACCAAAAAAAAGAGACAGTGCCATGCTGTCTCTTTTTTGCTTATTCATCATTTGAAAGTTCGGACAGGAAAAATGCATTGAGTGCATCCCAACCTTTCCATTCTTCTTTCGGCATGTTGTTCACGATGAAATCAAAGTGTGCAATGCTTTTTTCGATGTAACTGTTCATCTCTGGAAGCGAAGGAATCACAGCCTTTTCTTCGGAATGCAGCTTGATATCAAGCAGATAGTCAAGCGGTGCACGCAGAGACTCGGGCAGATAGGCATTCACCAGATCATCAAAGAGAACAGGCGGGGCAGTGTTGGTGTCCGCCACCCATTCGCAGGCGAGCAGGGGACGGATTGCATAGAAATACTTTTTTGCAATAACAAAATCATCCTGCAGATAAGCCTTTACCTGTGCGCGGGCTGTATTCAGATAGTGGTATATCATATTCTTCGGAGAGAAATAATCCTGCATCAAAGGCGCAATGCGGTCGATGAAATCCGTCCGGCGGTAGCAGATCGGTGATTGCATCCACTCAAACAGTGTTGGATTGGACTTGAAGAGCAGACGGATTGTTTTATCGAGATCCCAGCCATTGACATCCCAGGTGTCATCCACGGGCAATTCAATCACATCCCGTGTTTTTTGCAGATGCAGATAATGATCCTTCGGTCGCTTATAGATAAACCGGACATCAAAATCGCTGTCGGGTGAGGCAAAGCCCCACGCACGGCTGCCCGATTCGACAGCAAGCAGCACTTTTACATCGAATTCTTCTTCAATCAGCCTCAGCTTTTCCGGTACAAGAATGTTCATTTCATCCTGTGTCATGCAATCAGCTCCTTAATACATCAATCGGACAAATGCCAGCCATGATCACCGTGGTAGATCATCTGCTTGGTCATGCCCCCGTCGATGCAGATGTTTTCGCCCGTGATGAAGCCGGCTTTCTGCGAGCAGAGAAACATCACCATGTGGGCGATGTCGAGGGGATGGCCGACCCGTCCGCAGGGCTGCTGGACGGCATCGGCGCCCTCGTATACAGTATAAGCCGTATCGATCCAGCCGGGAGAAATGGAATTCACCCGCACTTTTCCGGAAAGACTCACTGCCAGTGCATGTGTGAGTGCCGCAATGCCGCCTTTTGCTGCTGTGTAGCTTTCTGTCTGCGGCTGACTCATACGATCACGTGAGGATGAAATATTGACAATGGCTCCACCTGCATTGAAATGGGCAGCAAACAATTTCGTAAGATAGAAGGGAGCAGTGACGCCTACGGCAAGAGCATACTGGAACTCGTCATAACTGCATTCATCAATGCCTTTCATCAGGGGTAGGGCATTGTGAATGAGGTAGTCAATGCTTTGGTGTTCGGAAAGAACATGAGCCGCAAATTGTTCAAGTGTATGCTGATCGGCAATGTCCCCGACAAAATGATTTCCCTCAGCCTTATCGATCACATGAACAATGGCACCGGCTTTACGAAATTCTTCAGCAATGCATTTCCCGATTCCATTGGCACCGCCCGTAACAACAGCAACCTTATTTGCAAATTCATTCATGACATTTCTCCTTCAGAAGGCAAGTTAGTGCACGTTCAAACTCCTGATCCTGCTGTGCGGTTCGTTTTGGTAAACCTTTTGTTCTTCCGCTGCTGCGGCGGATTTTCTTTCCGATGGCCCGAAATTCCAGCAGACCGCAGATATTGTCCTCTGTATACTGTTTTCCGTCCTGATGAAGAACGATGGACTGCTTTCCGAGGCACATCGCAGCAAGACCATAATCCTGTGTGATGACGATGTCGTCTTTGGCGATCAGATTCACAAGGCGGAAATCCACGCTGTCCGCCCCTTGAGAAACGACGATGGTTTCGGCTCCTTCGTGCTCGATTCTGTGTGCTGTATCACAGAGGATCACGCAGGGAACAGCAAATTGTTTTGCGATTCGGAGTGTATGTCTGACAACGGGACAACCGTCGGCATCAATATAGATTTTCATGGCAGTCCTTTCATGTGAGATCAGTCGTTGATCCGCATTTTCTGCAGATAGTCTTCGATGATTGCATCCTCTTCATCGGATACATTTTCATATAATGTTTCGATGTTCCAGTAAAGCAGTGTTCTCATAGACGGGATGGGCATAACATCGCCCTCATCACCATATCTCAGAAGTTGTCCGCTTGTGATCTCCATTAAAAGATATTCACCGCCTCCGGTAGAACCAAGAACGAGGTACTGATCGCCGTCACCCTTTTTCACCCAGTCGTTATAGCCTGCCTTGTAGTTTTTCTCAATCATTTCCAGATCCCAGAGGTTCATATAGGTCATGAAGCCATCGAAACCGCCCACTTCCTGATACAATGCTCTGACTTCCTCCGGAAGTATCAAACCGGTTTCCTGTTCAAAGGCAGCGATGTCTTCGGGACTCGCACCGTCTCGGAAATCCATGTTGATTTCATCCGCATAGTTGTCTGAAAGCCGCTTCAGAAGTGTAATTTCTTCTTCGAACATAGTGGGTTCCTCCGATACTTTTTAGTTTTTTATGGAAATCTCCTTATTCCTGTTCAATCTCTGCAATGAATTCCTTGATGATCTGACCGCATTCCTCCGGCTTTTGCTGATAAATCAGATGATCTCCGACAAGGCAGACAAGCTCGCAGCTGCCCATCTTTTCGATGTACGGGACAAGAATATCTTGTCTGGCTTCTTCATATTCCTGCAGAATCTCCGCTGCCTCTGCATCAGTATACTCCAGCGGAAACGGTTCCATATCCATATCATTGATTTCAATCTGACGGTTTCTCCACTTGTTCCTCTCAATCAGATCCTCTTTCGTCTGCACGCCCCAGCTGGCGCAGATGTAAAGCTTCGGGACATCGTTCGTTACAATGCCGTCGAATGCCTCCTGTGCAATCTCCCCAAGCCTGCCGCTTTCCGATGTAGTTGCAAGGGAATCCAGCGTCATCAGCGTCAGGGCATCGCCGAGATACTGTTCTTCCTCCGTGCAATGATCGGGATAGAGATCCTGGTACTCACGCAGAACATAGCGGCTGAAGCCCAGCTTCGCAAGCACTGCCAAAAATCGGTCCCCCACGCCGATTTCATAACTTTCTTCCTCCGAAAAGGCATCCGCACTCAGCTGTGAACCATCCACAAAGACGATCCCCTCGATTTCCTCAGGATAATGGCTCACCCAGTAATTGGCATATGCGCCGCCGATGGAATGGGGCATGAGGATGTACGGGCCTTCGATGCCAGCATTTTGCAGGGCTTTGCGGTAGTCCTCTACGATGTATTCCAGGGTCATGTCGTTTTCGGTATCATCGCTGAAGCCATATCCTGCACGGTCAATGAAGACGATCTTGTTTTTCTCCTCAAGACATGCAGTCATCTGTCTTGCGGTAACGGCATAGTCACCCATGCCAAGGCCCGCAAGTCCGACGATGGTATGTTCACCTTCGGGATTTCCAAATATGGCAGTATTCAGAGAATAATCTCCCACGGATACAGGGTTGTAGTATCCTTTTTCTTTTAAAGAGGCCACTTCCTGACTGGTCTTGACTCGATGCACAATGAATGTCACCAGTGTGAACAACAGCAGCAGTACAAGCAGGATGAGCAGTATTCTTCCGGTCCATTTCAGGACTGTTTTTTTCTTCATAAAATTCACCTCATGGAATGTTTTGGTTGTTCTCATTATAGCACAAAGAGCCGTCAAAGTCAATCGGATTCTGAAATAATGCCGTTTTACGGGGGGAAATCGGATTTAAGGATTTTTTAATAATTTCCATGTTACAATGGAATCACAACGAGGAAAGGAGAACTGAAATGTACCTCAATATTCTGAAAAAGGATCTCAAGCGCAAAAAGGCGATGAACGTGATCCTGCTGATTTTCATCATTCTGGCGACGATGTTTGTATCTTCAAGCGTGAACAACATCCTGACCATCTCCACGGCTCTGGAGGATTATTTTGAAGCCGCCGGCGTTCCGGATTATGTCCTTTCCACAAGGGGCGGAGAGGCGGATGAATGCATTGAAGAAGCATTTGTGAATGTGCCGGAGATCACGGACTGTAAAAATGAATCCGTCATCTACATGGATGGTGAACTCTTTTTCGTGGACGATGTGCCAATCGAATTCGGCAATACGGCTGTGTTTACAAATTCCTCCGAAATGGGTCTCTGCTATTTTGATGCTGACAACCAGCCCATCACAGAAGTGGAGGAGGGTACGGTTTTTGTCGGCATCAAGGCGATGGAACATACAGGTCTGGAGGCCGGCGATGTGCTGGAGATTCGCATGGAGGGTGTGTCCCTCTCCCTGACAATTGCCGGTGCCTGCAAGGATGCCGTACTCGGTTCGGATCTGATGGGCAATGTCCGCCTTCTGGTGAATGAAAAGGATTTTGCAGAATTCAGCGGCATTCAGGAGACCTTCTTCGGCAGGATCTGGTATGTGAATACCACGGATGTGGCCGCCGTGACAGATGCACTCTCCGATGCAAAGGGTATCGCATTCAACGGTGACCGTGCTATGGTCAAAATGGCATATGTGCTGGACATGGTCATTGCCGGCATCCTGCTTGCGGTGAGCGTATGCCTGATCCTCATTGCATTTGTTGTACTCCACTTTACCATTACCTTTACCCTTTCTGAGGAATTCCGTGAGATTGGTGTCATGAAAGCCATTGGCATCCGTAATGCTTCCATCCGCATTCTCTATCTTGTCAAGTACTTCTTCATGGCGGTGATCGGTGCGGCGATCGGCTTTTTCGGCAGTATTCCCTTCGCCAATCTCCTGATCAGCAGCGTATCCGATTCCATCGTACTGGAACATGACAGCATTGTATTTGTCAATCTCCTCTGCTGTGTCTTTGTGGTTCTGCTGATCCTCTTTTTCTGCTACATCTGCACCGCAAAGGTCAGAAAGCTTTCTCCCCTCGATGCCATCCGCAATGGCCAGACGGGCGAACGCTTCAGCAAGAAGGGTATCCTCCGTCTTGGAAAAACCCCCGGCAGACCGGCGTTTTTCATGGCACTCAATGACATCCTGAGCAGCCCGAAACGCTATGCGACCATCATTCTGAGTTACACCCTCTGCACCGTACTCGTGCTGATCCTCTGCACCGGTGCCAATACACTGCGTTCCGATAAGCTGATCCATGCCTTTGGCATGTACAGAAGTGATCTGTATCTTTCCGCAGCGGAAATGGATATGGTCTATGCACTCACGCCCGGCGGTGACGTTCTGATGCAGGAAAAGATCGACGAGATCGAAGAAACACTTGCCGAGGAGGGTATGCCGGCAGAGTGTACCATCGATATGGCATACAGATTCAACTATGCCCATGGTGACAAAGCATTCACCTCCATGACGCTTCAGGGTGTGAATTCAGCGACGGGTGACTATTCCTACCATGAGGGTACACCGCCGCAGAATCCGTCCGAAGCTGCGATTACGCCCACCGTATCCGAAAAGCTGGATGCCGGCATCGGTGATACCATCACCTTCGACGACGGCACACAGGAACATAAACTTCTCGTGACTGCCATCTACCAGAGCATGAACAATCTCGGTGAGGGCGTGCGTCTGCATGAGGATCTGAAGCTCGACTATGGCAATGCGATCGGGTTTATGTACTTCCAGCTGAATTTTGAAGATCATCCGGATGAAGCGGAAATTGAAGAGCGTGCTGAGAGAATTGCAGAGCTGTTTGATACGGATATGCCGAAGACTGCCGGAGAGGTCGTGGAAGATGCGACCGGCGTTGCAGGTACGATCTCGGCAATGCGGACTATGATGCTGATGCTGAGCATGATCATCATTGCCATGGTGACCCTGCTCATGGAACGTTCCTTCATTGCAAAGGAACGGGGCGAAATCGCCATGCTCAAGGCAATGGGCTTCCGGACGGGTGCGATCATGGGCTGGCATTCCATGAGATTTGTCATCATCGGCATTCTGTCCGTGCTCATCGGTGCAGCGGCATCTCCGGTACTTACAAAACTCTCTCTTGATCCGATCTTCAAGATGCTGGGTGCTGTGTTCGGCATACCGTACGAAGTAAAACCCCTTGAAGTATTCGTAATCTATCCTGCCGTCATCCTTGCAGTGACGATCATCAGCGCACTTCTCACATCTTTGTACACTAAGACCATTACCGCCGCACAGGCATCCGGTATTGAGTAAGAAAGGAAATTATCATGAATATTCTCGAAGTAAAAGACCTTTGCAAAACCTATATCGTCAATAAGCGTCAGAACAACGTGCTGAAGAATGTGAATTTCAGCATCGCCGAAGGGGAGATGGTCGCAGTCATGGGGCCATCCGGCTCCGGTAAATCGACCCTGCTTTATGCGGTTTCCGGTATGGACGGTATTACGGCCGGCGAGGCGTACTTCTGCGGCAAGAACATTACTTCAATGTCTGAAAAGGAACTGGCAAATCTGCGCCTGGATGAAATGGGCTTTATTTTCCAGCAGATGTATATGCTGAAAAATCTGACGGTACTTGACAACATCATTCTTCCTGCGGTACAATCTAAGAAGAGTAATGAGAGCCGCAAGGAGATTACAGAACGTGCGCATGATCTGATGCGTCGGCTCGGCATTATTGACATTGCCGACAACGACATCAACGAGGTCTCCGGCGGGCAGCTGCAGCGCGCCTGCATCTGCCGCAGTATGATCAATCGTCCCAAGATGATCTATGCCGACGAGCCGACCGGTGCACTCAACCGTACCTCTTCTGATGAGGTGATGGAGGAGCTGGCAAAACTCAATCGTGACGGTACCACCATGATGCTGGTCACCCATGATGTAAAAGTTGCGGCAAAATGCACAAAAGTGCTATATATAGTTGACGGCAACATCAAAGGTGAGTATAATTTAAGTAGGTATGAAAACGCATCCCAGATGAGAGAGCGTGAACGTGCACTGAATCACTGGCTGCTTGAGCTTGGCTGGTAATCGCATTACTGTGGCGGGCGGTACCAGTCTGTTAGGAGGTAAAACATGACCGACATTCTGATAGTAGAAGATAACAAAGAACTAGCTGGTCTGCTGTGTGATTTTCTTCGTGCGGAGAATTATACGGTATCGGTCGCTGAAACGGGTGAGAAAGCCTTGGCGCTGTATGAAAAATACGGCGCAAGGCTTCTTGTGCTGGATATTATGCTGCCGGGCATGGATGGCTTTGCCGTTTGTCAGAAGATCAGGGAGGAGTCGAATACGCCAATACTGATCGTCAGCGCCAAAACAGAGAAGGAGGATAAGCTGAACGGTCTCATTCTCGGTGCGGATGATTATATCGAAAAACCATATGACATTGACATTATAATCGCAAAGATTGCGGGGATTTTCAAACGCCGCTATGCGATGGACGAGATCGCTGTGGGCGATATCTGTATTAACAAGGTCAGCCGTACTGTATACAAAAATGAAAAGTCGATTGATATGACGGCGAAGGAATTCGATCTGCTTACGCTTCTGATGGAGAATAAAGGCAAGGCACTGAGCAAGGCTTATCTTTTCTCGCAGATCTGGGGCAGTGACAGCTTTTCTGAACAGCAGACTCTTACCGTACATATCAAATGGCTCCGTGAGAAGATTGAGGATGATCCAAAGCATCCGCAGAAAATCCTGACTGTCTGGGGCGTGGGGTATAAGTATGAAAGCATTTAACAGGATTTTTCTGCTTGTCATCACAGCGATTCTGGCTGTTTTTATTGGGACAAATGTCTGGATTCTGACGGATAAAGGGGAGAGCGGACGGCCGTATCGTGTGGAGATCAGCCGTCTCGTGCAGGAGATGGAAGAGGGAAGCGTGCCCGATATTTCATCCTGTACATATGTCACTGCGGTGTCGGAATACGGAGATGACTTCTATACATCAGAAAGTGACTATGTGATCCATGAGATCAACGGTTCATTGTACCGATTTGACTATAAGATCAATCAAAATGACAAAACTTCGGTTCTGATTCGGATGAATCTTGTGCTTGGCGTGATGGCCGCTCTCATGTTCTCCGTGATGCTCTACATCCGCATAAAGATTCTCAAACCCTTTGATCGTCTGATGAATGTACCCTATGAACTGTCGAAGGGAAATCTGACCGCACCGGTCAAGGAAATAAAAAACCGCTTTTTCGGGCGGTTTCTTTGGGGTGTCGATCTTCTTCGTGAAAACATGGAACAGCAGAAAGAGCGTGAGCTTGGACTGCAGCGTGAGAAGAAAATGCTCCTGCTCTCTTTATCCCATGACATCAAAACGCCTTTGTCTGCCATCAAGCTTTATGCCAAGGCGCTTTCCAGGGGACTGTATACGGATAGGGAAAAGCAGCAGACCATTGCGGAGAGTATTGGTGTAAAGGCGGATGAGATTGAGGGGTATGTATCGGAGATCATCAAAGCCTCCAGAGAGGATTTTATGTGCTTTGATGTGAAGCAGGGTGAATTTTACCTCCAAGCACTTGTGTCAAGAGTTGATCAGTATTACAGCGAAAAACTCAGACTGATCCATACGGATTTCAGTGTTGCTGATTATCATGATTGTTTGCTGTGCGGTGATATTGAGCGAAGTGTTGAGGTGATACAGAATATTATTGAGAATGCCATCAAGTACGGTGATGGAAAAAGCATCTCGCTTGATTTCGCCGAAGAGGAAGGATGTATTCTTGTGACGGCCTGCAATACAGGCTGTACACTGTCAGAATCCGACCTCCCGCATGTTTTTGAGAGCTTCTGGCGCGGTGAGAACGCTGAACAGGAAAAGGGAAGTGGTCTTGGCCTCTATATCTGCCGCCAGTTGATGCATAAGATGAACGGCGATATTTTCGCAGAAATCAAGGACGGCTGCATGTACATGACATCTGTATTTCAAAAAGCATAAAAAAACTGACTGCCCTGGCAGTCAGTTTTTTTGATTCACTTCATAGCAAGACCATCATGGAAGGCCTTGCCGACCGGTTCGCCCAGTGTCAGATAATCATGACCCACCGGATCATAGGTAATCGGACGGAACTTGGTAAGGTCGATCTTTCCGTCTGTCAGGATCCGTTCATCGGCACAGACATTGACGATCTCGCCGACCAGACGACAGGATTCTTCATCGTAGCTCACGAGTCTGCATTCAAGTGCAAGCGGTAGCTGTTCGAACAGCGGTGCGTCTACTTTTTCGCTTTTTGTGACTGTCCATCCGGTTCTGGCGATCTTGTCCTGTACCTGATTGCCGGATACTATGCCGACATAATCAGCGGCGACGACATTTTCTGCATCGGCCACACTGACGGTAAAAGCCTTACGAGCCAGAATGTTAGCGGTTGTTTTGTGATCTACGCTGACACAGATGGAGATCTGTGTTTCCTCACTGATGCCGCCCCATGCAGCATTCATCGCATCCGGCACACCATTTTCATCATATGAACCGATGATCAGTACGGGCATGGGATACAGGATTGCTTTTGCTCCAAAATTTTTTCTCATATTACGCCTCCTGTTACACATCTGATTTGGCTGAGCCCAGTGATGTGTGAGTTATCTCCATTATAACATATCCCGCAGGATTTTGCAATAAAAAAGCTGCTGTACACAAAAGGGGAGCATTTCAGAAGTGCAGCAGCTTTTTAGATTTACTTTTCGAGCAGTTCACGCTTCATAATACGCTGATCAAAGCCATTAAGGCGGCCGTCTTCAATGAGATCGCCTGCCTGCCAGTCGGCAAGCGTAGTGCCCGGTACGGCAAGCAGCCATTTCTGCATGAGAACCACATCGATCAGTGTGAAGTCACCGTCGGCATTGACATCGCCCCGGATGCGGCCGGTATCAGGATCCTTGATATCCGGTTCCTCACTGCCGGAATAGTTGATGGCAGGTTCTGCGGTTTCTTTGCTGCTCATGTA
The DNA here is from genome assembly GCA_017415945.1 of Oscillospiraceae bacterium. Next base: position 1,170 of record JAFQDR010000001.1, on the reverse strand, counting down.
GAAATAGTCCACTGCACCCTTGAAGCCCTGACCGAGTACAGCCAGATCCTTCTGGGATGCGCTCATGACGGACTGCGGATTGAGAGAGACGGATTTGCTGTCAGCCTGATTGCCGTTGATGAACAGCGTTGCTGTGCCATTGATGATGCGGATGGTCACCTTGCTCCACTCGCCCATGGTGAGGGGGACAGCGGCGGTCAGTGTTTCGGTTGTTGTGCCGTCAGTGAGTTTCAGCTCAGCCACACCGGATGCATTGGATGGTGTAAAGCTCATATAAGCATTCTCATCGCCGAAATGGAAAACTTCCTGCACAGCAGTGCCGCCCTTCCAGAGAACACCCATGGAGAGCTGCAGATCCTTGGAACGCAGAAGTGCATCATCAACGAGCGCATAATCGTCACTGCCATCGAAATTCAGCACGCCATTTGCGGAGGTGCGCTCTGCAGTCCATTCCGCACCCATCTGTCGGAGACTTGTGGCGGCAGATGCTTCCTTGCTCCAGACAGAGCTGGATTCTGCGAAATCATACTGCGCTACATAGCCGTCGGCGAGATCATACCACCCGTAATCATCGAGCCATCCAAAGCCAACGCCGCCGTTCTTTGTCTGTTCATTGGAATAGTCGCCATCCAGAATGGTGTTGCCGGAGTAATTGCCTTTACCGTAGACATAGGCCATACCTTTAATGACAGCATTATCGGATGCAGTCACAGCTTCAGCGAGGTAAGCCTTCTGGAGAATCTTGGCGTTGCCGGAAACAGTGCAGGAATTGGTCACAACAGCACTGTCGCCGATGACGACGTTTCCGCTGAGGGTCACGCTTCCGAATTTCCAGCCATTGTCATAGATCATACCGCCGCCGTCAACAATGGCATGGCCGCTGATGACAACATTATCCGTTGCGGTGACGCTGTCAGCAACAACGGCATAGTCCTCAACACGCACATTGCCGGAGAGATTTGCACTGCCAAGAACCATTGCATTCGGGCCGACATAAACGGAGTCAGCGACATTTGCACTGTCGGCAACCCAGCCACCGCCGTTTGCATGTACATGACCGGAACCCTTTGTATAGCCGCCCGAGCGAATCGCATCCGCACCGCTGATTTTCACTTCATACGGATACCGTCTTCGTTCTGTGCCATTCTTATTGGAAGAAACATTGTCCTT
>JAFQDR010000117.1 GCA_017415945.1 Oscillospiraceae bacterium | reverse complement strand
CTGTGTATACATTCCACGGCCGTTTTCTCCGCTGTCATATTGTTCTTTTTTCCATTGCAGATACTGCTCGATCACCGCGGGGTCATACATACGGGTACCATGCACCTCGTAACTGAATTTCTTGATTTGCACAAAAAATTTCCAGTAACATTGCAAAGAACCGTATTGCAATCCTGTTGCGGTCAAAGCATCCATTGTTTTGGCAATCACATCGTCCAGATTCATTTTTTCGTCGTTCATTTTGAACTCCTCCTGTATAATTTATTTGGGACGTATTTATTATACAGGAAATTGTTATGCCGAATTTTTTAGCACCAATTTTCGAAAACATACTGATATTTCAAGATCTTTTTCTTCCTCTTGTGCTTTTTCGGCATAATAACAGCAAGCGGGGTCTTGTGACGGCACAAAACGGAACCTGCTCGATTTCAGCCTGATTAGCTGCGTATCGAGCAGGTTTTGCTTGTTGAGGAGAGCCCCAATCCCCCAGAGATAACAAGAGCCACATGTTTCAACACAAAGCGTATGCAATCTTTTAAGTACCGATTGTCAATTTCTGATACATCCGCATCAACTCCGCCACACAACTGCTCTCCGTCATGGTTTTCACATCAAACCCATACGCCTGCATAACTGCGCGGTCATTTGCCTGATGTGCTTTCCGAAGTTCGGGCGGCATGGTAACTTCATCGTACAGATCGGCAAGAGAGCAACCGGGATAGAGCGCACGCGCATCAAGAATTGCTTGCGCGGTCTGTTCGATCTTCGCCCGCTGTTCGTCGGTGGGAGTGGGCCATGGGAAGTTGTTGTATATCGATGGTGAATAACGATAATCTGATTTCAACCGTCCACACACAGTACGCATCCAAGACATATGAACATTAGAAATCAATACTCCAAAGTGGAATAGAGTTGCACCCGTTGCAACTAAAGTTGAATTGCTGGCTATTACATCTTTTGACATAAAACCAATTGGAATATATCTCCGGCTTGAGGAAGATGTTTCGGGAATTAAGATATACTCGCTGTTAGGTTGTCGTATCTGTGAAAACAACATCGGCGTAGCTGCTTGTGCTTTTACTGCCACAGTTTTTGTATTTCTTCTTGTTTCAGCAACCGCTTCAAGACGCTTCATAATATCCGGCACATTTCGGTATTCATTTGGAGAGACTCCTTGTAACCACAAACAATAACGATACTTATTATTTATAAATTCAAATGAGCCAACATATCTTTTTATGTATTTTACAGTATGCGGATATTTACTAACCAACGATTCCCTTTCTTCGGAGGTCATAATTAGATGTCCACCATCCCAAGGCTTATTTCCTTGCACTAATTTCGGATATCCCGCCCTCACTTTTCCTCTTAACGCAATACTAATGTTCTCAGCATTAACAAGATAACCATTGATTTTATCAACATATTTGGGCTGGTTAGATTCAAACAATAATTTGCTCGGTTTGTTAACGTAACTAAATCCAACAATCACACAATGTACTGCGGCTTTATCTTTAGCATCACTATTCCATACAAAAGTTCTGTGAGCAAAATTGATTACCATTCCACTGTCGTTCAACAAATCATCCCATAAAATCGGGACTTGCTCTCCTTGACAAATAGAATTAGTTGAAACAAACGCTGCCTGTGCAGTCGTGTCTTTCATATACACTGCTGCTTTTTTATACCACGCTGCTACATAATCCAACCTTCCAGCCCTATCATTATCTTGGAATATATTGCTCATATCTTTCTGCTGTTCTGAATTTCTCAATGACAATCCAACAAACGGCGGATTCCCCATGATATAATTCAGATTTTCCCTCGGAACAATACTCTCCCAATCCACGCGGAGCGCGTTGCCTTCCACGATATTCGCATACGATTTCAGCGGCAGGAAATCAAGATGCATCTGAACAATTTCTTCGGTTTCATGCATCATCTGTGATTCCGCAATCCACAGCGCGGTTTTGGCAACGGAAACGGCATAGTCGTTGATCTCAATGCCGTAGAACTGCCCGATGGAAACGCGGATAACGTCACCCATATCAAGCGCGATCATGCCGTCCTTCTGTTTGAGCAGAAGCACTTCATTTTCCATGCGGCGCAGGGATATGTAGGTTTCCGTGAGGAAGTTACCCGAACCGCAGGCAGGGTCAAGAAATGTCAGAGATGCCAGCTTGTCCTGAAATGCCGTTGCACGGGCAATGCGTGTTCTGTCCGTTTTGAGAGCCTTGATTTCGTCAAGCTCCGTGCGCAGCTCGTCCAAAAACAGAGGGTCAATGACCTTGTGAATATTTTCGATGGAGGTATAATGCATACCGCCCGAGCGACGTGTTTCGGGATTCAATGTGGATTCAAATACCGCACCGAAAATCGTCGGACTGATTTTTGACCAGTCAAAATCCTCGCTGGCATTGCGCAGAAGCAGATCGACAATATCCTCGGTCAGATTGGGAATTTCAATATTTTCATCCGCAAACAAGCCGCCGTTGACATACGGAAATGCGGCAAGGGATTCGTCCATATACGGGTCACGCTGTTCCTCTGGGGTATCAAGCACATGGAACAGATCAATAAGCGCACGGCGTACATCCTTGATCGCAAAGCTCTTGATGTAATTATGGAATTTCATATGTCCGCCGAAAATGCCGGCATCCTCTGCATACAAACAGAAAACGAGACGGACACACAGCATATTCAGACTGCGCAGGGAGTCTTCATTATCGGGATGGATATACTGTTTCAGAATGGCATCATACAGCCGTCCGACAAGCTCACCTGCCTTGATCGAAATCTGTTCCTCATAATGGAGCAGTTCACTTTTTTCTTCCACAAGAAATTCCAGACGGTAGTATTCTGTCGGCAGATCCTTTAAGAGAATACTTTCCGGTTCGCCCGTCGGCTTTTCCATATCATAAATCAGAAATTCTCTGAAATTACAGGTGATAACCCAGCGCGGATGTTCAGAGACAGGCAGATCGACAATATATCTTTTTGCCTGCTGAAACGGATTCAGCACACTTCCATCTGATTGGACAATACCTTTGCGTAAATCCTTATTTACGCCCTTCTGTTCGATCATGACTTTGGTTTTCGGAATCATTACATCAATAAAGCCATTCGCGCGGTCAATCTTTACCTGTTCCTCAAAAACCATATACTGTTCGGGATGCTCTACCTCAAATACATCATGCAGAAGTGACATCCAGAACGGCTGGCTTTCTCCTTTTTCATAGCCTTTATCCGCCCAATAGTCCGAAAAGGCTTTTGCGGCTTTTTTCTTTTCATTCTCGGTCATATCAGAATTGTCCTCTCACATTCAATATTGTCAAAATCATTTTATTTAGCCATTATCATTGGTTTTGTGACGTGTGCTCATCAAGCAACCCATGCACCTCAATCTCAAGTGCTCCGCTGTCCGTGCGATTCACAGTCACCAGATAATCCCGAATCTCATACTTCGCACCGTCCCAAACGGTGTAGACCTCAACAGCTTCAGGATTATACATATCCGCAATCACATACCCGTTTCTATCCGGTTCTGTCAGAATCCGTCTGCATTCGTAACAGAAGTGACCGGGTTCAATCGGCTCTTCCTTTCGCGGCAATGTTGCTTCACAGTATTCCAGATCGGGATTCTGCTGAATCATGGCACCGGCACCGGTGAAAAAGGACGTGTATCCTTTCTTTGGGGCAGCAGTCACTTCACCGATTTCAGTTGGATGCGGGTCATAAACAGAGAGTTCCGACACCTCACCTGTGGCAAGGTTGACAATACAAGGTGCGTGTACCTTCGCACCTGCCTGATTGCGACAAAGAGCACACACACTTGGCTCCAGCGCAGATATCATAGTTTCGTAATATAAAACATCATCCTGAATTTGAAATAGGCAAAGGATATAACCTACCCCAAACGTAGCAACACAAGCAAACAGTACAAGCAATACAGTCAATAGATCAGCCAAATGCGTTTTCATCCAATTACAAATACTCTTGAAAACATTTCCCATCACAAACCCAAGCCTGTCCCTTTCTCTGAAATGTTGATATACGGTTTCTGACACCTTTTGGCATACTTCAAGGTCTGATATGCACCGCCCGATGTGTGATCGACACAAAAGACAACCAAGTCAGACCTGTCTACCATCTCACGGTTCCTTGTCTGCATAGCGGATTTGAAATGTACACCATCAGCGGCAGCAGACACTTCAACCTCATCGTAATAGGCAAGGAAGGATTCCTCATTGTCCCGGAATTCTGCCGTCATATATGGCAGGACAAGCGTTAAGGAGCTGTTGCGACAGCCAAGCCGATTTCGTACCGAGCGTACCGTCGATGCTGTCAGCTGATCAAATTCGCCGTTTCTGCCGATAAGAAATTCGACATACTCATGCTCCCGCATCAGAGATTCTATCAGCTTTTCAAGTGCTCGCTCGGTTTCTTGGAAATACTCGATCTCCCTGTGACCGAAGAACGCAACAGTAAATGTATCCAGCATAATTCCCCCAAAAACAAAGGCATCGATGACAGCATCGATGCCCTATACCACTTACACCAATCATCATATATTGGTCTATCTACAAGGGAAAGACCAAATAAATGATATTTTTCACATCGAAATCATCATCTATTAGCATAATCCATGATGATATCCGCTGTATTTTATCCTGATATAAACCGGAAAATGAAAAAATCATTGCACATTTCGGCAATGATCTGTGGATGTATTGACTTTTATCGCGCTTTTTGATATAATAGATACATGGGAAATGGTACTGATTATGCTAATACATGAGCATATAAAGTCAAAAAATTTTCCCTATTTTATTCATCATCGCCGCCTTATGCTCCATCATGGAGTGGACATACCGATTGAGTGTCACCGTCGCGTTTTTATGCCCCAATATTTCCGACAGGGTTTTGACGTCAACACCACATTCGATGGCGCGTGTTGCGAACGTGTGACGCAGGGCATGAAAACCACGGTGCGTAATTCCTAATTTTTTCAGCAGCAAGGCGAAGCTGCCCTGATAGGCGCGAACCGATGGAATCTTTTTTCCGTCTGTAATGACCAGCACTGACGTGCTGGCTTTTTTCATTTCCTTTAGTACAGGGACAATCTGCTTCGGGAGCGGAATCTCCCTGCGGGATTTCGTGGTCTTCGGTGTTTCTGTGATGCGGCAATATTTCCCTGTTTCATCTTTCCCATCATAACAGCTTTTATTGACGGTCAGCAAGCCTTTCTGAAAATCAATATCGCTCCACTCAAGTGCCAACAATTCACCGATGCGAAGACCGGTGTACAAGCACAAAATGATACCCAGCATTTTCTTGCGTTTGTCCTGCATGACCGCCTGCTCGATCCGCCGCTGTTCATCCAAGGTAAAGCATTCAATCGGTACCTCATCCGATTTCGGACGCTTGATCTTGTGCATCTCATAGGAATCGGTATGCCCCACAAGGTGAGCCATGTTCATAGACTTCTGAATCACTGTGATGATGGAATTGATCGAATTGGGTGCCAGACCGCCTCCCGTTTTCTGATTTCCTTTTTCGGACAGCTCCGCAATATACCGCTGTACTGTCAGTGGCGTGATTTCCGTCAGATCATATTCACCAAGCTGCGGAATCAGGCGTTTCTCAACGATGTCCCGATACTTGGTGTACGTTCTCGATTTTCTGGAAGGCTTTTCATAACTGGCAAGCCAATCCAACAGCCATTCTTTGTATTTCATATGCATCCCTTTCTTTTGATGTTAGTATACCCGGAATGAATAAAGCCGAACAGAAAAATCGGCATCGACTTTCCGTTCGGCTCTGTATGTTTGTTCCAACTATATTTTATTATCCTGATGTCTATAAGTATATCATAAATCTTGCATTTTTGCAATCGGGCATATCCGAATCAGCAATCATACTTGCAAAAATGCAATTTGTTTTACTTTATTTTCTCCCCCATAAATCCATCCACAATATCCCGTGCCATAACCAATTCCCGATATATCCGCCGCGCTTCTCTGTACTCCTCTGATGTTGGAGTCCCCGGCTCCCCACGCAATTCCGCACATTTCCGATTCACTTCAGCAATCCGCTCTTGCAGCTGCTTATAGTCAGTAATCCCCTGCTCCCGCAGAAACAGAAGCGTTTGCGCCGTCTGCTTGACATTGAAGTTTTGTGCCCAGCGGACATAGCCGTCACCTTTTCCCTCTTGCAGCTTTTTCTGGATATCAATGAGCATATTGCCGGGACGAAGTTCAGTATGGGTAATATATACCGTCGTCTGCTCTTTATATTCTGCCGGAATATGTTTTTCGGTACCGGCGAAGACTGCCCGTAAATGCTGCATGGAATAGTTGTCGCCGAGGGTATCCAAACGGATAAACCGCTCCTGCTCTTTTCCTCGGAAGGATGGATTCTCACCGTTCCGATTCTTGATTTCATACCCCTCTGCCATGAGCAATCGGTAAAATTCTTCCATTGTCGTCGGTCCCTGTGACAAGGCAATATCCATCGCATAACGCAATCGATCTCTGTGAGAGAGCCGCGGCTGGTAGCCCTGCCACTTGTTGTAGGACTTCCCGCCGTGGCATTTTTCATGTTCCAATACAGACAAACCGTGCTCCAGACAGATCAGATCATTCAGCTTCCCGATGACCTTTCCCGAGCAATGCACATCCTTGAGCTTTCGCGTGTAATCGAGATTCACCGCACCGATGATGATATGGTTATGGATATGCGCTCGGTCAGTATGCGTACAAACAAGAAAGGCGTGATCTCCGTGCGTATACCGCATGGCAAGCTCACGCCCAATTTTGTTTGCTTCTTCCGCCGTAATTTCGCCCGGCTTGAAAGACTGGCGCAGATGGTACGCGATTACCGAATGATGCGGATCAAAGTGCCGTTTTGTGGAGTTCTGATACAGATCATAATCCATCTTGAATTCCGCTGCTGCAAGTTCGGGATTACAACGATATCCCGTTACAAGCTGTCCGCCGTCCGTTTTCTCGGGATTCTTAACATAGTCCATATTTTTCTTCAGTGCCGCAGCAAGTGACCGTTTCCCGCCTACATGAAGCGGAATGATGCGCGTGACTGCCATGAATTACGTTTCCCCGTTCATACGGCGGAGTTGATCTGAGATCGACATGACCATCTGCTCGATATGCAGAACCGATTTCTTGATCTCATCAATTTCGCCCATCGAAATCCATTTTCCTGTATGCGCTTTCACTGCAAGCTGATTGATGTTGTTGCCGGCATAGCGCAGAAGACGGGTGACTTCTCCGATCTCGCGCAGATTGTAAATACTGCCGTACAGCGCCATTGTCAGAATATAGGCGTTCATATTCGTGATTCCCGCTGTTTTCATACGTTCTTCGATTGCCTGCTTGTCTTCGGGTGTGACACGAATGGTAATTTTTACTCGGTTATCCATTTTGTGAATCCTCCTCTCTGAAATTTGTTTCTGTTTTTCCTTGACTGTATGAGTTGTCTGCACTATAATATTGACAAACAATAATTATGAAAGGCAGAACGACAATGACTTATCTTGATACTCCGGACGGAAGATTGCCGGAAATCCTCTACTTATCCATACAAAAAATGCAGAAAGCATGGGAGATGCTGGACAACGGGATTCCGTATCTTCATTGGGACTGCGACTATTGCGAACTGCAAAGCGATATCAATTGCGCCGAAGTCGACGGTTTGATTACCCCTGATCTCGCATGGAATCTCCGTGAAAAATATCTCCGTATGAGAAAGGAAGACAACAGCGGTCCCATCGTCCGGAATAACAAGGAATGAAATAAAAAAAGGAGCCGATGCTGTACCCATAATAAGCAACAGCATCAACTCCTTCAAAATTATTTTCCCTTATCGGTCATCCCGATCCATGTGTTTCTTCCTGATAGCGGCACCATATTCATCATAGCTTTTGGGATCAGCACCGGGCACATTCCAGCCGAACATCGACCCTACTTTCATTGCCTCCATCTGCTGACGT
>JAFQDR010000116.1 GCA_017415945.1 Oscillospiraceae bacterium | reverse complement strand
GCTTCGCAGATGATGTCCGCACTCTGCAGAAGTTCTGCCGCGTTCTCTTCCGTAAGGCGAACAGAGTGCGACTCAATTTCCACATACGGCGCTATTTCCTCTAAATTCGATCGCAGTGCATCTGTCTTATACATACCGATCTGCTGTGCTTTGTACTGCTGACGGTGGAGATTGCTGATGTCCACCCGGTCAAAGTCGATAAGAATCAGCTTTCCGATTCCCGCACGAGCGAGGGCAATGGCGATACAAGATCCAAGTCCGCCCAGTCCGCAGATTACGACAACGGCGGAAGAGAATCTGCTGTGCAGTTCTGCACCATACCGATCTTCCAATGCCTGCGCCCATTCTTCCTTTGTCGGTATCACTCAGCCACCTCCCACAAAGCTGACAATTTCCACATTGTCACCGTCTTCAAGAACCGTCTCGCCGTACTTTGCCTTTGGTATGATTTCTCCGTTGCGCTCCACGGCAATCCGTTTCGGATCATAGTTTGTAGACGAAAGGTATTCCGCAAGCGTTTTTCCTGCGATATCCAGTTCACATCCGTTGATCTTTACCACATTTTTCACATCCTTTCTGACATAATAAAAACGGAAGCTGCCCGATTTGGGGTACTTCCGTTACATACGCATATTTCAGCTATCCCTACGTTGGCATTATCCAAATCAGGTCAAATTCATGTAAAATATGAACCTTGGGCGGTCGAAGGTCTTACCTTCCTCTCAGCCCGTAACACGAGCTCCCGTCTCTATATTAGTATACACGATCATCTGTATAAAATCAATAGGGAGTTGAATTTGTTTACAAAAAAGAAAAATTTACTTATTTGCAAACTTATCATATTTCTTTTACAAACCGCTCATTCTAATAAATAGTTCATGGCCATCGATGCAAGTTTTTTTGCCAATATGAAACCCCATAATTTACAATTTCATATTGAAATCCTTCGTGAGATATGCTATACTAAAATATAAGCAGTTCACTTTTTGAAAGTTTTCTGCGAAAGACTTCCCCCGTATTAGATTCAACTGTAATAAATATATTTTGAATAGGAGAACGAAAAATGATCAAGTACAAATGCAAACTGTGCGGCAAAGAATTTGAGGTTGTTGAGGGCGAGGTAGCCGTATGTCCTCTTTGTAAAGCAACCGGAGACAAGCTTGAAGTAGTTGCAGAAGCACCTGCTAACAAGTACGCCGGTACTCAGACGGAAAAGAATCTCGAAGCTGCCTTTGCTGGCGAGTCTATGGCAAGAAACAAGTACACCTACTATGCCTCTAAAGCAAAGAAGGAAGGCTACGAACAGATTGCAGCTCTCTTCCTCAAGACAGCAGACAACGAAAAAGAACACGCAAAAATGTGGTTCAAGGAGCTTAACGGTATTGGTGATACCGCAGAGAATCTTGAAGATGCAGCCAATGGTGAAAATTACGAATGGACAGATATGTATGCAGGTTTTGCCGACACCGCTGAAAAGGAAGGCTTCCACGAACTTGCTGCAAAGTTCCGCCTGGTTGCAGCCATCGAAAAGCATCATGAAGAACGCTATCGCGCACTTCTTCATAATGTTGAAGCTGCAGAAGTCTTCAAGAAGAGCGAAGTAAAGGTTTGGGAATGCCGCAACTGCGGTCACATCGTTGTTGGCACCAATGCTCCCGAAGTATGCCCCACTTGCGCACATCCGCAGAGCTACTTTGAAGTTCACGCAGAGAACTATTGATTCGATCAAGAATAATCATAGGACGGCAGACTTGATTCTGCCGTCCTTTTTGTTTGGTACTATTACCTCAGTAGCCCACCACTTTATTCAAAGAGCGCGGAAGCATATTCCCAAGTATACTTATCTGCGATTTCCTTATCTTCCAGATTGGGGAACTCTACTTTATCTGTATCTGAATAAACAACAGGCTTATCGGGATTCAGATACGAGTCTGCAATCAGATATATACTTTTTCCATCCAATGTATCCTCGTCAAATTCAGCCTGATAACTGTAAATAAAATCAGTAAAGGTCAGCTCATATCTTGCAGCCTCGCTTGGTGAGCGAACGGCAAAATTGATTGTCTTCCCTTCTCCAGGTACAGCGTTAATCTCTGGTATTTCCAGTTCAACCACGTCGTATCCTGATAGCTTACTGTCGCTGACATCGAAGAATTGATATATTCCCGTGCAACGCTGTGTCACCGGCGCCATCCACAATCTCATCAACACTATGAGTCCGTCTTCGCGAACAAACATCTGATAGTACCCTTTCCAGGTAATTGATGTCATTACTTGGCCATCCTCTGTCAGTACATCCAAGTACAGCGCGTTCTCACCGCTCTCATTTTGCAATGCTGCCACCCGTGCTGTGCGAGACGTTTTCACCTTATCCTCAGTCACAAGGATATTGAAATTCGCTGTTTCGGTCACTGTGTACCCGCTCTCAATCAACATCTCAGGTGATGTTCCATCACTTTCCTGCGGTGCATCTGGGGCTGTTGTCTCAGTCGGCTGTGTGTCTGTTTCCGGTGTATTCGTTGTTTCGTCAGGTGTTTTTTCAGTATCCGGCGGTGATGTAGTATCGTCCGGCGTTTTCTCGGTTTCCGTTGCATCCGTTGTGTCGGGAGGTAGAATCTCGGTTTCTACAGGCGCAGTTGTATCCGTTGGCTGTTTGTCTGTTTCAGGCGGATTGAGCCATTCCGTTTCAGGCGAGTTATCGGTATCCTCCGGCCGGTCTTCCGTTTCTTTCGGATCAGCTGTTTCCGGTGTCTGGTTCTCCGTTTCCTTGTCTGCAGAATCGTCCTCTTTTGGTGTCTTGCCATCAGTTTCCATGTCCGAGGTATCTATCTCATTATGATCGGAAATATCATCACCTGGAGCGCCACACGAAGCAAACGTGAACAAAAACACGGTTATAGCCAAAGCAAGTGAGATAAGTCGAATGATCTTTTTCATTTGTGTTTCCTTTTTGGTATGTATTTACGTTCTTATTATGTATTTACGTTCTTATTTTGAAATGCGTTCACTGAAAAATACGTGATTATGGTCAATGCCGCAGCCACCGCCAATGACCTCTCCATCACCGAATTGAGTCTTAGGAGGATCAATATCAACGATCTGCTCCGTGGCAAGGCAAAGATAGCCTAATGAATCCACCTGTAAATAATACGCGGGTTCTTCTTTATACTGAGAGGTCTTTTCATTGATTGTTTTATCTGCTACTTCCAGAAGTGCATCGTCAATCAGCGGTAAATAACGGACATATTCATCTCTGACTTTGATTTCTTTTCCCGATATTGGGAGCCGGATAATGAACTTATCCTCATCCTTTGTAACATACTGTGAGTGAATGGCATAATCCACTTCACCGTCTGCGCCAATCATCAGCCTGAAGATATTCTCGTGACAGGACACCCACGAATAGTCTTCATCGCTTCCCGTTCTTTTACTGTCCGTGTACTCGGTAAATACTACAATATACTCACCCTGCGGCATCATATGGAGCTGCTGCCATGAGGGTGTGATGGGCAGTTCTTCGCAGTTTGTATCAAATATCTGAGGACTGCCTATCTCTGTTGACTGAGGAGATATATCCACAAAAATTTCACTTACTGCCACAATGCGAGGTATATCGGAAACTCGGAAGGAGGCATCTCGAAAGTAACCTTCCGCACCCAAGCCATCTCCTGACTGAACCACTTCACTGTTTTCATTCAATGTCTCCGTCCAAAGAAGTGCCTGTATCGGGGTAATGCTGGTTGTATCGGAGCGAATCGTTGTTGAACTGTATGTGTACTGTTCATCCTCATGATCGAACACAACCTGCTCACAGCCTGCTAACAAAGCCAGGCATAGCACCGCCAGGAAAATAGAGTGTAATCGTTTCATTTGCCCCTCCTTACTCTTCAATATATGGGTCATAAAGGCATCCATCTGCCCCCCTGCTGTACATAGCTATTACATAAGTGGCGGCACCCATATAGTAGTTTGGCGAGTGGTATTTTTCTGCATACAGCACTTCCCCTGTATCTGCATCAAGCATAACGAGTAAAAGATCCGAGCCGGTATATTCTTCATTCCAGTTCGAGCCTGTCACAAATGCAGCATAAATCCGGTCATCAAATTGGTAGTATCTTTCTGCGTAGTAAAGATTATCATCATTCAAATACTCCGCAAGAACTTCATTCTGCCGTGCGGTCTCAAGGATCTCTTTGTTACTCATGAAATGCTGCATCTTGTATTTCGGGAGCTCACTTTCATTCGCATAGCACTTATAGGTATGCGTTGACAGATCGTAATACCCATCACGAAAATGATAGATATTCTCTGTTCGTCCTTCATAGATTGATATGACCCTATGGGGATCATGAACATTACTGTATTCATCCATGGAAACCGTAACGGTATATGCGTTTTTCTCTTGATTTTGATATTCAATGAATACGTACTGCCCTGCATATTCCGTAGGCTTGTCGTTGTAAACGTCATCCTCGGGTACATAAAAGTGAATGAACATAACATCCTCAAAACGGTGGATGTTGATCTCATCGATGGATATATCGAATTTCTCCCGCTGTTCTTCTCTGCTTATACCTAACAGCTTAGGAAGATTACCCGAAACATTGCTTGCAAACGGCTTGAAATAATTCTTCTCTTTACTGAGTTTGATGCCTTCGATTTGATGATCATCCACAATTCCAAAGAAACGGCTGTCTGAATAGGTCAATAGTCCCGAGCTTTTTCGCGGAGTTTCAAACTTTCCGGCCCAGACAAGCGCTTCATCGGGACGTTCCTTATCCACAAGGATCTCGGATGTGTATTCAAAGGTGACGGTTTCTCTTTCTTCACACCCCGCAAATATGGCAAGAACAAGAACCGTTACACACACGATTCCAAATATCTTTTTCATTGTCATACCTCCTGCCGCCAGACGCTGACTTGATGCTTATGCGTTTGTCATTCCACATCCATCACTGTTCCGATAAAGAACGGCAGGTTCGTTTCGCAGTCAATGAGCATATACACAAACGGGCGGTCGAGATATACCTGTTTCGGAGGATCAGACGGTTCCATTGCTGTTTCCTTGTTCATTTCCACAACAGTTGCAGCGCCGGCTTTGGTTCCTTTTCCATCTACGTTGATATAGGTCTGATGGATGACACGATTGATAAAGATATTCAACCCGTCCGTCGTTTCCCCAAGCTTTGAGAAATCCGCACGGACACCGTCGAAAGCATCGGACATTCCCATTTCTTTGAGAATAGCGCTCATTTCCACCTTGTACTCGGTTTCAAACTTCGGAATTGCAGCATCCACCGGCGTCGTCTTTGCACCGGAAAGCAGGTCATGCAAATGCTCACCGTCAAGGGATGCAATGTATTCGGAGACACTTACGCCTTCGTTTGGCAAAAGTGCGGCAAAGGCATACTTTCGTTTGGCGTAGTATTTGATAAAGCCTTCTGCCTTGTCGTCACGTAAATACTTATTTTCATTGGAGTACATCATCTCCACATCACGGACAGTTCCGTCCTCTGTGGTAAACTTCCCGTCCTGGATCTGATACTCATTGTAAATGTTCTGCCACTCCGCATCGAATGCGAGAGCATTAACAAGGTACATCACAGCGTCTTCGGAAATCTGATCCAGTATATCATTGATCATACCGTCGGTGTTGTCTTCCACCCATTTATTGATCTCCTTCAAGGTGGACTCGTCAAAAGGCGCCTTATAGATACCGGCACCGTAATAATCCGCGTTGGTCTGCAGAAACTCTTCATTCACCACAAAGGAAGGATCATCCTTGAACCAAATGGAATTGGCAAGGCTGAGCTTGTATTTCTCTTCTTCGGGCAGATTC
>JAFQDR010000115.1 GCA_017415945.1 Oscillospiraceae bacterium | reverse complement strand
TCCTTGCCGGTGCAGTCGTCCTTGAACAGCAGCAGGCAGTTGCCGTTTTCCAGTTCGTATACGTTCTTGGTCTTACCGGTGTAAACAAGCTTCTTTTCCATAATAATGTCTCCTTATCTCATTTTACAAATGGTTGATAAACGATGGATTTTTTAATTTATAATTTTTTCCGCAGCACCGTATGGCTGAGTATGCCATCCACAAAATACTGGTCGGAATAAAATATCGGGTTGCCCTCAATATCGAAGTCAGTCTCCTTCATATTGAGCAAGGGTGTCCCCACAGGGACTTGCAGGGAGGCTGCGGCAGCCTCATCGGCAATAACGGGGTGAAGCTCAGTCAGATCCATGTAGGCGCTCACACCGCAGAACTCCTGCAGGAACTCAAAAATCAGACGGCGCATATCCGACCGATCGAAGGGTTTTTTCACAAGGGCTCTGTTCAGCACATCCTTCCACCAAATGGCAGGCACACCGTCGGCAGTGCATACATTATATCGGCGCAGCACAGGGCTGCCCACAGAGACCCCCAGCTTCTCAGCTTCTTCCTCGTCAGCCGTCCCTTCCTCCATGGTCTCAATGATCACATCGGGGGTATATCCGCAGCTGCGAATGATCTCAAAAAATTCCGCTTCAATGTCCATTCGGTTCTTCACCGCAAGCACATGGCGATTGATGCAGGTGCCCACACCGTGGCGTCGGGTAATGTACCCCTCACGCTCCAGCTCGGACAAGGTATCCCGCAGCTGAGTACGGCTGATGCCCAGCAGCTCCGCCAGCTCCGTTTCTCTGGGAAGGCGGTCGCACCGAGCAAAACTGCCCTGCTTCATTTCATCCAGCAGCTTCAATTTGTAGTTTCGGGCATCCTTTTTTTCCATGAGATCTCTCCCGTCTTAACAGCAAAGGTATTACCTTTCACAACAGTTTCATTATACTGGAAGTATCGTCATTTTACAATATAAACTGTGTTATTTTTTGTAATTTCTGCATTGAAAACGATTGCTTTCAACTACACCCCACGATGCTTTGTTGATATTGCACAGCAGTATCTCATTAAATTTTTATCAATCCCGCAAACAGAGTTATCCCCTCCGAAAAGCACAAAAACCGACCCCCTGTTGGGAGTCGGTTTGAATGCTGTATTAGTCGGTGACGTAGGGCAGCAGAGCGATCTGACGAGCACGCTTGATTGCTTCGGTCAGCTGACGCTGGTGCATAGCACAGGTGCCGGTTGCACGACGGGGCAGGATCTTGCTGCGGTCGGACATGTAACGTCTCAGCTTTGCGGTGTCTTTGTAGTCGATGTAGGTGGACTTGTCAACGCAGAACTGACATACCTTTCTGCGCTTGCGGTTCTTGTTATTCTTATCGAAAGCCACGGTCATAACCTCCTTCTTAGTGTCAATAATGTTTGTAAGCTCTGCCTATATCAGAAAGGCAGATCGCCGTCGTCATCTTCCAGATCGGCGAAGGCGGAAGCAGATCTGCTGCTGTAGCCGCTGTTGCCGGAATTGTAGCCGCCGTTATTTGCGCTGTAGCGATCATTGCCGCCATAGCCGCTGCCGCCGTAGGAATTACCGCGGTCATTGCCATAGCTGCCCTGATTGCCGCCGTAGGAATCACGGCGAGCGGGAGCGGCACCGTCTTCACGACGCTTGGATTCGCCAAAGTACACATTTTCAGCAACAACTTCCGCAGTTCTGCGCTTGTTGCCGTCGCGATCGGTCCAATCGCGGATCTGCAAGCGGCCGGCCACAACAGCCATGCTGCCCTTGCTGAAGTACTTGCTGACGAACTCACCGGTCTGACGCCATGCGACGCAGTCGATGAAGTCGGTCTGACGTTCACCACCGTCGCGGCTCGCGAAATCGCGATCCACAGCCAGGGTGAAAGATGCAACGGGGGTCTGGGACTGGGTATACCGCAGCTCGGGGTCGCGGGTCAGTCGTCCCATGATAGTGATGTGATTCAGCATCGTATCACTCCTTAATTATTCTGCACGCAGAGTAATCAGGCTACGCAGGATACCTTCGGTAATGCCGAAAACACGGTCCAGTTCTGCAGGGAAAGCGGGTTCGCTGTCGAACTTAACCAGAACGTAGTAACCTTCAGAAATGTAGTTGATGTCATAAGCCAGCTTGCGCTTACCCATTTCCTCCATCTCTACGATTGTGCCGTTCTGCTCGATCAGCGCCTTGAACTTCTCTACCAGAGCTGCGATGCCTTCTTCACCAACGTTGGGGTTGATGATGTACATCACTTCGTACTTTTCGCTAATTTTAGCCATTACTGCACCTCCTTATGGGCATATTGGGCCTCGTTCTTCCACGAGACCAAGGAATTTATCTGCTCACGCAGACTATGATATTTTACACCATATTACCAAAAAGTCAAGCATAATTTTAGAAATTAAAACAAAAATTTTTACGAAGCTGTTACAGTTCCGTTGAAGCCCCTCCCCCTTCGGGTGCTTGATTTGTATATACGTTTTCTTTCCCCATACCGCCCAACAATTTCCGTACACATTCTCCATAGTGTAACCCGTAAATTGTCGAATTCATCAATTGTTTAGAATTTGCAAACATGATATACTGGCAGGGTCTTTTACTTTATTTAAAAGGAGAATCGTCGTGGAAAAATTCTTTAAGCTCAGCGAGAACAACACCACAGTCAAAACCGAAATCGTAGCAGGTGTCACAACATTTATGACCATGGCATACATCATTGCCCTGAACCCCAACCTGCTGACAAACTTTGATGTTGCCTCTCCTCTTTGGAACGGTGCGTTTTTGGCCACCTGCATCGCTTCCTTCCTGGCCTGCTTGGTTATGGCTCTGTATGCCAACAAGCCCTTTGCTTTGGCTCCCGGCATGGGTCTGAACAACTTCTTCGCCG
>JAFQDR010000114.1 GCA_017415945.1 Oscillospiraceae bacterium | reverse complement strand
TAATCGCATCCGCACCGCTGATTTTCACTTCATACGGATAACGTCTTCGTTCTGTGCCATTCTTATAGGAAGAAACATTGTCCTTATGAAAGTCATTGACCGCAAACGGATCCTTGGGCATTGCAGAAACTGTCAGATAAGCAGAGACGGCACCGTCCGCAGACAGACTCATGCTTTCGCCGCTTCCGAACAAATCGGAGTAAGTCTCATTGCCGTTTGCATCGACAGTTACGATGCATGCTTTCCAGCCGGCATTGGGATCATCGGAGAGGCCACGGAAATCAACGTGGATGGTATCACCAGTGATCTGGAGTGGTACGATGTTCAGACCCGACTGCATGGGCGAATCCTCTTCGGGAGACTGCATCCAGCCTGTGCCGTTGTCTTCCAGAACCGTATAGAAGAGATTCCAGTAGAACGGAGACTGTGCAAGGATGCGGTTGAATTCGGACTGATAGGCCTCCTGTGCGCCGAAATCAAAGGTCGCCATACGCTTTGCATAGTGTCCGAAGATGGTCTGTGCGTCCGTGCCAAACAGGCGGGAGAGTGTGTCAAACGGATATTCATTCGGCTGTGCTTCCGAAATCATACGCTTGACGGTGTCCATGCCGAGTCCGGGAAGCTGGTCGGGATTATAGGAGAGGTAGACAAGGAACGGCCAGACCTCATAGTAGTTGCGTCCATGCGGCAGAGTCAGGCTGAGATTGCGCAGATAAGGCTCAAATCCACATGTCTGCGTTGTTCCTGTGTAGTAAGGACTTCCCAGGTACATCTCCCGGAACCAGTTGGCAAGCGATTCCCACCAGGCACCTGTGATGTCCTGGTCGACCCAGGCTTTCTGGTGCATCGTTACAACATGACCAAATTCATGGGCAGTGGTCAGATCATCGAGCATTGCGTTGGGGCTGATGATTTCGATGCCATAGCCATCCTCTGCACTCATGAAAGCCCAGCCGTCAGGGTACTGGTCAAGTCCCGTGTAGGTCAGATAGACATTGGTCTTGTACTTCTGGTCACTTCTGCCGTAAGTATCGACATTCATGTTTTCCATGCCGAGATACTCGCCATAGCAGTGCCAGAGCTTCTCGTAGTCTTCCAGATTTCGCTGCAGGAATGCATCGTTCACCTGACCCGTCGTGTCGTTGTTGCCATAGAAAATGACAAAGTGTTCGGATTCCACATAGTTTGCTGTGGTGCAGTACCCCCACTTGTCACGAATGAGGTATTCCTCTTCAGCCGAAACTTGTGCGGGCAGCACCTGCAGCATGGTGGCCGCGAGTGTCAATGCGGCCGTCATTGCGGTCATTCTTTTGGTTTTCTTCATAACTTCCCCCTACAATTCTTTTTTGTATTTTACAAATTTGCTATTTTGTCCACCCTAATAACAAATTGTATAAAATTAGTATACATTTTTACCAATGCGGTGTCAATATAGAATTATGTGAAAAACATAGATATTGTATGAAAATTAAGTGAAAAAAGGAAAAACTGCCGGTAAAACGGCAGCTTTTGCTTAAGTATCTGATTTTTGATCGAAAAGCATGGTCGATAATTCCGGATGCTGATCACGATATTGATTGAGGAAAACACTGTCACCCAATTTCAGCTCAATTTTAAAATACCCAGAAAGCCGTGTGAGACGTTTGGCAAAGAGATCGTCTATACTAAGGAATTCTTCATCATCATAATAGAACAGCAATCCCTTATTCCGCTCCTCACGATCTCTTGAGGCAGCGAAGTTCCAGATCATGAGATCATGCTTCTGGCCGTTATGATGAATATAAAGGTCGGCAACACTTTCCAGATTGTGTGCAAGAGAAAAATCAATTTCTGATTGCAGGTAGGCACGCAGAGTTTCTTCATCTACGATGTATGGACGACCCTGATCGAGCTTGTCCTTCAGCCACGAAAAAAATCCCATTGGCGACATCCTTTCTGATTGTGGATACTTCATTATACCATAAACGCAGAATGAATGCAATAGAAAAAGCAAAGGATCCTGTGGTCAGACAGGATCCTTTGCAAATGCGGGAAAAGAAAAAGGCTGGAATTTTAGTGGTGGAAGAAGTAGGGGAGACAGTCATAGACATAATGTCTGACAAAGCCCCACCAATGCGTCTTTTCAGGGGCTACCATGTAGTAGAAATTACCCTTGGAGAAGTCGCTTGTGTAGATGAAGTGGCTGTCATTCTTCATAGCCTCCATCTGCGGATTCATATTTCCGTAAGCAATGTCTTCAGTACCTGTAGCACACATAATGAAATATTCATCCTTCTGCAGACCCAGACGATCAATTTCATTCGTCAGGGAACCGACACCCTCCCAGTTATCACCGGACAGGGGCATCAGGTAGCCGACCATGTCAAGGCTGTGGTTGCCCACGCACCAGGTGGAAAGCGAACCCATGGAGAAGCCGCCGTATGCACGGTGCATTCTGGATGCGATGAGATCTGCTTCAGAAGTGGATGCTGCATATGTAGAGTATTTGCCCTCTACAAACGGAATCACGCTCTGGCGCAGTTCCTTATAGAAAGTAGCTGCCTCACACTTGTTGAAAGTGGGGGTCACAACAATCATCGGTTCGATATCACCATTCATGATCATATGGTCGAGCATATGGTCAAGCTTGACGTCATCACTGAAAATAGTGTTCTCGTTCTCACCGCCGCCGTGCATCAGATAGAAGATATTGTACTTTTTGTTTGCATCGTAGCCATAGGGGAGATATACATTCAGCTTGTTTGTGCCATTGATGCCATTGTAGGTTTCATTGATCACGGTACCGGCCTGCGAGCAGGGAGTGAGGTATGCATCGGGAGCAGCCTTGTACTGGAGATTGGCATCATACTGGAAATTGTCTTCCGTAGGTGGTTCAGTCGGAACGACGGTCTTCTCCACCACCGTAAACTTATCGATCTTAGCCATGATGAACTTGGCGAGCTGAACGATGTCGACAACCTCAACCTTGCCGCTCTCGTCAACGTCGGCTGCAAGGGAATCCACATCAGCGGCAAAGCCCTTGAGCAGACC
>JAFQDR010000113.1 GCA_017415945.1 Oscillospiraceae bacterium | reverse complement strand
GGTGGCTCTGCCGTGACTGCCCCTGCTCCCGAAGGGAGGGGGCGATGGATGGCGGTGCTGCGCACCGCCGCCGCCAAAGGCTTTCGCCTTTTGAAACCGCCTTCTGTGAGCGGCAGATGCACAAGGGGGGCTCTGCCGTGACCGCCCCTGCTCCCGAAGGGAGGGGACGATGGATGGCGGTGCTGCGCACCGCCGCCGCCAAAGGCTTTCGCCTTTTGAAACCGTTTTCTGTGAGCGGCAGACTGCACAAGGGGGGCGGCTCTGCCGTGACTGCCCCTGCTCCCGAAGGGAGGGGGCGATGGATGGCGGTGCTGCGCACCGCCGCTGCCAAAGGCTTTCGCCTTTTGCAACCGTCTTCTGTGAGCGGCAGATGCACAAGGGGGTGGCGGCTCTGCTGTGACTGCCCCTGCTCCCGAAGGGAGGGGGCGATGGATGGCGGTACTGCGCACCGCCGCCGCCAAAGGCTTCCGCCTTTTGCAACCGTCTTCTGTGAGCGGAAGATGCACAAGGGGGGCTCTGCCGTGACCGCCCCTGCTCCCGAAGGGAGGGGCGATGGATGGCGGTGCTGCGCACCGCCGCCGCCAAAGGCTTTCGCCTTTTGAAACCGTCTTCTCTGAGCGGCAGACTGCACAAGGGGGCGGCTCTGCCGTGACTGCCCCTGCTCCCGAAGGGAGGGGGCAATGGATGGCGGTGCTGCGCACCGCCGCCGCCAAAGGCTTCGCCTTTTGAAACCGTCTTCTGTGAACGGAAGATGCACAAGGGGGCTTGTGTGACCCTCCATGGGCGTGGATTTCATGGGACTGCTGCTGAAAAGCGTGCATCATACACATCGCTTTTCCCGCCCCCTGCCTTGACAAACGCCGGCATATATAGTATAATAGAACCAACACAAAGGGGAGCTGTCATGGCTGAGAGGAAGCATTCGCTTCGACCCATAACCTGATGCGGATAATGCCGACGTAGGGAAACATGGATTCTTTGCGTCATCGGTTTCCGGTGACGTTTTTTGCTCCCGTGAAAGGATGATTTGATGAAACACCAAACGCTTCGACTGACCGAAACCGGCGTACTGCTCGGCATTGCCGCAGTGCTGACGGTGATCCAGCCGTTCCGGCTGCCGTTCGGCGGCGGCATCA
This sequence comes from Oscillospiraceae bacterium, assembly GCA_017415945.1. The sequence continues at coordinate 2,825 of JAFQDR010000113.1, read as the reverse complement.
CGATCGCTTCCATGCTGCCGGTCGTGCTGCTCTCCTATCGCTACGGCGTGAAATGGGGGCTGTTCTCCGCCTTTGTCTTCAGCCTGATTCAGATTGCCACCGACTTTGGCAATGTGCGCGGCTTCTTCCTGCCGCAGGACGCTCTCTCCACCATGCAGGTGCTCGGGATGGGCATTTGCATCGTGCTGCTTGACTATGTAGCAGCCTACATGGTACTGGGACTGGGCGGTCTCTTCCGGAAGCGCCTCTCCCCCTCCCTTGCACTGGGACTGGGTACATTCACGGCACTGGGACTGCGTTATCTTGTGCACATCATTTCCGGTACGCTCTTCTTCGGCTCATGGGCAGAATGGTTCTTCACGCAGGAAGGCTTCTATGCGATCGGCGATGTGATCATGGCGCACTGCTCCGGCACAGAACTCGCCCTGATTTACTCGGTCTTCTACAACGGCCTGTACATGATTCCGGAGATCCTTCTGACGACAATCGCCGCACTGATTGTGGCAAGAGTACCGTATCTTGCCAAAAAGCGTGAGCCTGCGGCGGCGGCAGCATGAAAGGAGTCTCCCCATGCTTTGCATTGAACCGACACCGGAGATGCTTGCCGAATGGCGGGTCATCCATCAGAAATACCGTGACCGCCTCACCCCCAACCGCAGAAGCGGTACAGAGCTGATCGCCTATCTGCTGGCACGCTATCCGCTGACCGAATTCGAGGATGCCTATGCCGCATCCATTGTCAGCGACAACATCACCGAAAATCCCCACAGTGCCGCCAAGCTCCCTGCGGGCACCCTGCCCCGTCCCAGAACCTTCTGGCTCGAGAATCAGGGGACGGGCGCACGATTTTTCACCGACGATCCCATCTATCGTGACCAGACCCGCATCTTTGTGGGCATTGACGAGGTCACGGGAGAATTCCACATCGAAATGAGTCATCTGCTCTGGGACGAGCTGTTCGCCTTCCGCGGACTTGATGCGGAGGATCTGCAGAACTGCTATCTTGTGGCCGAATACCTTGCCTGCCGTGAAAAGCAGCTCACCTTCCGCACGGCGTCCCTTGCCGATCTGGATACGCTTGTCCGCACACGCATTGAGGTGCTGCGTGCGGCCAACAGCCTCCCCGAGGCGGCGGATCTCTCCGCAGTTGAAGAAGCCTCCCGCCGTTATTACGAGAAGGCTTTTACGGACGGCAGCCACACGGCTCTGCTCGTTTTTGATGGCGAAGAATTCGTCGGTGCGGGCGGCGTGAGCTACTATCAGGTCATGCCGACCGTCCATAATCCCACCGGACAGAAGGCTTACATCATGAACATGTACACTGCCCCCGACCATCGCAGGCGGGGCATTGCGAAGAAAGTGCTTGCCATGCTCGTGGACGATGCGCATGGACGGGGCATCACCCACATCACACTTGAAGCCACTGCCATGGGACGGCCGCTCTACGAAGCATTCGGATTTGTGCCCATGGCTGATGAAATGATTCTGCCCGAAACGCTCTGACAGGAGGTTCTGCAATGACAATCCGCAACGCACAGAAAAACGATATTCCCGCCATTCTCCGCCTGCTCGGGCAGGTGCTGATGGTGCATCACAACGGCCGCCCCGATCTTTTCAAGGCGGACTGCACAAAATACACGCCCGAGGAACTGGCTTCTCTGCTTGAGGATGAAGCACGGCCGGTATTTGCGGCCTTTGACGATGCCGGCAGGATGCTCGGCTATGCCTTCTGCATCCTGCAGGTACACAGCGGCGACAATATTCTCACCGATATCCGCACGCTCTACATTGATGATCTCTGTGTGGATGAAGCGGCCCGCGGACAGCATGTGGGCACTGCACTGTACGAATATGTACTGGACTATGCCCGCGCCATCGGCTGCTATAATGTGACACTGAACGTCTGGACATGCAACGCTTCGGCGATGAAATTCTACGAAGCCATGGGGATGGCACCGCAGAAAATCGGCATGGAGCAGATTCTGTAAGGGGGATATTATGGCAAAAGCCGGCGATATTTTCTGCCTCTGGTTTGCGCCGGAGCAGGTCTGGATTGCCCTGCAGGTCTGGAAGCCCCATGGCATTCCGGAGCGGCGTCCCGATGAAACGGACATCGACAAAATGAACCGCAAAAGCACGGGCGTGATGCTGCTCGACTGGCACAGCTCCGATTTTCCGACGTTGAAAAGGCAGCAGCGGATTTCTATCGACTTGATAAAAAGGGAGAATTTCTGGAGACCATCGAGCTGGAGGAACTGCATGCAGCGATCGCACAGCTTCTGGAGGAACTGGTGATCCCAGAGGAAGAGCGGGAACCGCTCCTTGCTTTCTTTGATGGAATGATGCCATAGTTTTTGGCAATGTGTATAAATCGAGATTCCGGATTTATGCACATTGCCGTTTTTTATAAAATCATGCAGCAAATCGGGGCAGAAACGGCACTGTATGAGTGAATCGATTCGAATGCAATGTCGTGGCGCGTGCTGCCCAAGCAGTTTTTTTGGGGTTCGGGGGCGAGCGCAAGCACTGCCCTTGCAGGCGCCTTGAGATTCGGGGGCGAGCGCAAGCGATGCCCTTGCAGGCACCTTGGGGTTCGGGGGCGAGCGCAAGCACTGCCCTTGCAGGCGCCTTGAGATTCGGGGGCGAGCGTAGGCGATGCCCTTGCAGGCGCCTCGGGGTTCGGGGGCGAGCGAAGCGTTGCCCCCGATGGGGTGCAGGGGCGAAGCCCCTGCACTAAAAGCCCCCTCTCCCCCCCCCGTGGGGGGAGAGGGGGTTGGGGGTGTGGGGGGCAAGCTCTGCGCGATGCCGGTGCAGCGCACCGGTTG
>JAFQDR010000112.1 GCA_017415945.1 Oscillospiraceae bacterium | reverse complement strand
CTCCTCCATTTTCGAGTTTCACAAATAGTATCCACAGTATTTTAAATTTTATATTTCCATTTGTTGACAAAAAAATATCCCTGTAACAATACGTCACAGGGATAAAATATCAGTCGAGAATACCGCTTTCTTTCACTGCCTTGATAGCCGCCAGTACTTCTTCATCGGAACGAACCAGCGCCATACGCACATGGCCTTCGCCACGAGGACCGAATGCACTGCCGGGAGTAACAATCACGCCGGTCTTTTCAATCAGATCCATTGCAAATTCTGCACTGCTGGTGTACTTTGCGGGGATCTTGGGCCATACAAACATGGTAGAGCTGCAGCGGTCGATCTTCCAGCCAATTTCAGTCATACCATCGCACAGCAGATCTCTGCAGTGCTTGTAAACAGCTCTGGTAGCGGGAACGCAGCTCTGATCGCCGGTAATTGCTGCAATCGCTGCCTTCTGTACGGGAATAAACATACCGTAGTCCATGTTGGACTTCAGAGTCTTAACTGCCTTCACAACATCGGGATTGCCGACACAGAAACCAACACGGGCACCTGCCATACCGTAGGTCTTAGACAGGGAGTTGAATTCGACGCCAACATCCTTTGCACCTTCAAAGCGCAGGAAGCTGCCGCAGGGTTCGGTGTCATAAACCAGATCGCTGTATGCATTGTCATGCAGAACGATAATATCGTACTTCTTTGCAAATGCAATCAGATCACGGTAAAAGCTATCAGGAGCCATTGCTGCAGTGGGATTGTTGGGGTAGGACACAATCATCATCTTTGCCTTCTTGGCAACTTCCTCGGGAATTTCATCCAGCTGAATGATGTAATCGTTTTCTTCCAGCAGAGGCATGTAGTAAACATTGGAGCCCGCAATCAGAGGACCGTCCGCAAAAACAGGATAGCAAGGATTGGGAACCATGAAGATATCGTCTTCATTACCAAATGCCAAAGCAATATGAGACAGACCCTCCTGAGAGCCCAGCAGAGAGGTTACTTCGGTTCTGGGGTCAAGCTCAACACCGTAACGGGTCTTGTACCAGTAAGCAACCGCATCCTGCAGCTCGGGCAGGTCGTTAAGTGCATACACGTAGTTCTTGGGGTTGGATGCTTCCTTGACCAATGTATCGATAATATGCTGTGCAGGGGGAACATTGGGAGTGCCTACGCTAAAGTCATAGACAGGCTTTCCCTCTGCGATTCTTTTATTTTTAATCCCGGCCAGAGAGGAAAAAATGCTCTCACCGAAATTATCCATTCTTTTTGCCAATTTCATATTTTTATCTCCTTCTAATGACACGATTAAGCGCATGGTAGGATTTTAACACGAAAGACAGCGGCTTGCAACGAGTTTTTTCTTTTCAAGAGGGAATTAACGTGTTAGTATAGTAAATTGAGGTGAACTATCTTGATGCAGCTGAAGAAAAATGAACAATATACCTGCACGATCACAGGATATAACTCCGAAGGTATGGGTGTTGCCCACATTCACGACCGTGCAGTTTTTATAAAAGAAGCGATCCCCGGTGAAATTTGGAAGATTTTGATCCTGAAGGTCACCACGGGCGCTGTATATGCAAAGGGCATTGAGCTTCTGTCCCCTTCCCCTGCCCGCATCTCCCACGCTTGTCCCGTTGCGGGAAAATGCGGCGGATGTGTGACAATGCATATGGATTACACAGAGGAACTGAAGTTTAAGCTGGACAAGGTCAACCAAGCCCTGCGGCGGATTGGCGGCAGCGACTTTGTCATTGAGGAAATCATCCCTTCGGACGAAGTATACCGTTACCGCAACAAAGGCATTACCGCTGTGGGAAGCGTAAATGGCAGTCCCTGCGCAGGTTTTTACAGACAGCGCAGCCATGACATTATCCCCATCAACGACTGCCTTCTGCAGAGTGAAACCGCAAATCGTATCAATCTTGCCGTTTTGGATTGGATGAATCAGCACAACATCCCCCCATACAACGAAGAAAACGGTAAAGGCAGCGTACGCCATGTGTTTACCCGCACAAACCGCAAAGGCCAGATTTTGGTGACCATTGTATCCGCAAGAGGCTTCGGAACTGCCACCCCCACTTTGGCCCCCGCACTGCTGGAGGTATGTCCCGATTTGGTGGGTGTGGTTCTGAATATAAACAAGAGCAAGGGCAACAGTGTCCTCGCAGGAGATTTCCATACCCTTTGGGGCAATGATACCATCGACGAAACCCTGTGTGGGTACAGCTTCTCCATTTCTCCTCAGGCGTTTTTCCAAATCAATCCTCCTCAGGCAGAAAAGCTGTATAATCGTGCAGTTGAATACGCCGCACCAAACGGAGGCACAGTACTGGACCTGTACTGTGGCACAGGCACCATCACCCTATGTCTCTCCGCAAAGGCAGATCGTGTCATCGGTGCGGAAATTGTTCCCGAAGCCGTGGAAAATGCCAAAATCAATGCGATCCGCAACGGTGTTAATAACGCAGAATTCATTTGCGCCGATGCCGCTGCCGCAGCACAATCCTTTATGGAGCGGGGTATTTCTCCCGATTGCATCGTGGTTGACCCTCCCCGCAAGGGAATGTACCCTGATGCACTGCAAAACATTGTGGGTATGCAGCCCGAACGCATTGTATATGTTTCCTGCGATCCCGCGACCCTGGCAAGAGATGTAAAGCTGTTGGGTGAAAAAGGTTACTACATCACAAAGGGCACAGCTGTGGATATGTTCCCCCGCACTCATCATGTGGAAACGGTTGTCTGTTTGAATAAGGAAAAGACCGACAACCACCGCTCACATGTTTGCTAATATTCTTATAAATCCTTGAGGAGCTTCAAAATGTCGCTTAAATCCATTAGAAGAGCCGCTAAAACACCGACCAAACCGCAAGCTCATCTATTGCGTTATCAAAAACAGGCAATTAGTATCGGCATCTCCGAGCAGCTTAAAATGGCTGTTATTATGTTTGCCATGTGGTTGGGAACCACGTTCGTCGTTCCGGATTCTAATAAAACTTCAATGTGGCTTGCCGTAACAGTCGCGTGCTTTTTAATCTATTTGTCGTATTTTATCGCTGTTATTCGCCGTATTCTTATCTTTCGGCAGCTTGATAAAATCAAATACGCTTCTGAGGAAACTGTGACCGTTCAATGTACAAAGGTAAAATTTCTGCTTCATCCCGTCAGCAAGTATACTCTTTTGATATTATGCATTATTCTAAAAGATGAACATTCGAATTGGTTTTACTACATTTACCCATTGCAAACTGCACCGAATGATTCTTCCAAGAAGGCTATCAAAGAACAGCTATTGGGCAAAACGGTTAAGCTCGTATGCTATCGTAATACAAAAATCATCAAATCACTCCCTTAATCCATTCCACTGAAATCTAAGGTTCACTATGAAAAAGAAACTACTCATTCTATCTGCAATTTCTCTCATATTTGCATTGGCAATTTTTGTATT
>JAFQDR010000111.1 GCA_017415945.1 Oscillospiraceae bacterium | reverse complement strand
TCTTACCAAGGAAAGTGGATAGAATGGACGGCTTATGCGGCGGCATATTATTCCATGCGTCAAGCCATGTGTCGTTTACGCTTTCTTCGGCATCTTCGCGGTTATAGAGGATATTGTATGCTATGTAGTGGCAGTAATCGCCGTATTTGTCTGCCGTTTCGCTGATGGCAGACTCTGACCGTGCCCAGTACAGTTCCACGATCCGGTCGTCCGACAGACCAGTCTGCTTTTGATTCGCTCGTCCCAATCTTTGCACCTCCTTGCTGTTATTGTAAGAGCTCTTCACCTATCTACTCGAAAAAAATGTGGATTCATTGCATAGAAAGTGAAAAAAATCCTGTATCATATGATACCACAGAATTGTGTCTTTTTCATTAATAGCAAAAGTACTGTGCACGCGGCACCGTCCTTCGCTTCAGTTCATATCGATTTACTCAAATAATACCTAATTAAGATCCAATCATATTGCCTACAAGCCCAATTCCCAATAATCCCAGCACATACACTGATTACTGTAGGATTCATATCTGAGAAAACAGCAATCGTCAGCGGGATGGCTGAGGTGACACAGAGCGAACCAAACAGAATCTGCACCAGCCATACCTTGTTTGATTTATTCTGAATTTCTTCTATGCGCTTTTCATTTTCGAGCCGGACACGTTCAGCTTCTGATTTTTGTGCTGACTCAATACGATACAGGTATTGTATCTGAGATGTCAGTTCCTTAATTTGTGCCTGATCTGTCGATTGTGCGTTCTTTTCATCCGGTATATCGAGCAGCATATCCACGGTGGTACCGAAAATCTCCGCAAGCCTGAACAAATTCTCCGTACTCGGTGCGGACTGTCCGGATTCCCACTTTGTTACGGATTGATGGCTGCCCCCAACAAGCTTCGATACTATTTCCTGAGAGAGTCCGGCTCTGGTTCGCTGATTTTTGATATGTTTTCCAAGTGACACACGCATCACCACCGCTTATATGATACAGGATAGGGGCATTTTGTCTACCAACTTTATGACAACTATCGGTTGCATAGCGCATTACTGTGCAAGAGAATTGATCTTTTCACCGATAATCTCCATCTGCGCCGGTGTCAGCTCCCACCCTGCATTGATCTGCAGGAAATATCGATCATAACACACGAAATAGGTGTTCTCCGGCTTTCCGTTATCTGTCAGGCGGAGGCTCTCTTTGCACCCACACAGCAGCATCGGATTCCTCATACCGTATTCTTGCTTCATAACTGTATATTGTGATTCGATTCTCGTACAGCTTTTCGAAGGTGAAATCATACAGAAATGGCATTTTGACTTTCGTAATGGAGTAGCCAAGCCGCAGTCTTTCACCATTGTCCATGAGATGCTGAGAGGAGTCGAGCTGACCCAGCAGGATGAAGTGTGTGGAGTGCGGAATTGTAGATGTAACCACCAATGATAAGTTGATGGACAGTCTGTATACTGATGATATTACCACATATAAAAACATCGGCATACTGTTCCGTACCTGTACTTCCTGCAAACCGGTTTTGGAGGCAGTGACGATCCTTTACTTGAATAAGTATATCTTGTTTGGGAGAAGAAAAATCCCCCCGACAGCTATACTCTCTGATTTTGGGCATAAGAAAGCGCCGCTGATTAGCGACGCTTTTATCATAATTATTAATATTAACCTCGCTGTTCTTGCATGCAAGGGTGAGTGTGCAGGTGAAAATCAGCGTCAGTAGCAATAAAAATATACGGTATTTTTCATGAAACGTCCAAATCATACAACGGAAGGAATCTCCTTCCTGTTATGTTCGTGACTGATTTGTCAGATGAACACGGTGAACAACTGATATCTTCGGAGCCAAGGTTTACGGCGTAATCCGAGCATATTGTCGCGGCGGATGGTCGTCATCGGATGGGTGCGCATCTGCTAATATCCGCAGAGACTAAGCTGTCGTCACACCAGCGGTCTATGTGGGCATGACTAAGATGATAAGCAAGATGTTCGTGTCAGCACTGGTGTAGTAAGTACCGGCCTCGGTTTTTGTCTCGACACCATTTTGGAAATTCTTCGTGTTCACATCCCAGTCGGGGATACGCATAAATAGCTTCTTGCCAGGCTCAGGATCGCGCACGGTGATCAGTACCATGCCACTGCTCGTGTAGAAATCGCCTACGTGGATCAGCGTATCACCGATATGTGCGCCCCATGCGTGACATAGTTGCCGTTGTCACCGAGCATCACAGCAGCCACTGCGGCGTTTGCAAAGCCGCTCGAGACATTGTTAGTGCAGTAGTATTTACGGAAATGCATTCTCTTATGCAGGGCAGGGAAGTGCTCCTGACACTTCTATAGATGAAAGTAGTACATAAACTCCGCACTTGACATACGCCTCAAAAGTATTTAACTATTGGGGTGTATTTCATATTGTTAAATAAATATTATAATTTGTTTTTCAGATGCAATCATTTGAGCATCAATATTGTCTATATGTTCTTGTATGATTTCAATAAAATTTGATATATTAAAATTTATAATGTTCCTTGATAAATAATTGTGCAACTCATTATTCATTATCTCTGTACACGCATCCTTCTCAATAACATTGAGGAGGATATGTGTACAGATTCAATCCAAGCGGATCACTTGCATCCATGAATGCCCAAGCATCCTGCTGTGTGAAACGACCTGTTGTCGGATCATAATACCTCGCTCTGAGATAGATCGTACCCGTCTCTACATCGTAGTATTCTCCACAGTATCTGAACGGATTCGTATCGCTCGCATCTTGATTAATTTCATTACTGAACGCATCATATGCATAAGATTATGTTACCGCGCCAGTACCGTCAGTTAATTGTACCACATCACCATGGGCATTGTAAGGGTAATACAGCGAATTCCCTGCAGAAACTCTGTACAATCTATAATAATATACTGTTCCCGCACTTGCATCGTACTCATACACGATGTTCATACCATCTCAGACGAAGTATTTTATCGCACTGTCTACGGTCTTTTGCGAACGAAGTTCTTTCGGGTTGTACGCATAGCTTGCGTAGATGTGGAATAGAGTCCGTCATATACTGTATTCGTTATTGTTGTGGGCAGGTTATAGGTGTCGTAGGTATATACGGTCTTATACTTTAAAGTATTGGAGTAATATACATCCTTCGCCGCCAGATAATTCATGTTATTGAAGGTATATACGGTCTTTTCATTGTTTAGCCCTGTAACGGTATTGCTGTATGTATAACCG
>JAFQDR010000017.1 GCA_017415945.1 Oscillospiraceae bacterium | reverse complement strand
TATCACTTCGCCAAACGCCCGCTTGCAGGCACAGACGCGAATGTGTCCGCGCGTTCCGAGAAAATGGCACTCGATCACCTTTGTATTGATTCTGCCGCCCCGCTTTGCCGCAATGCCGATGTATACCAGCCCCACCGGCTTGTCGTCACTGCCGCCTGCAGGTCCCGCAAGCCCGGTCGTCGAAATGCCGATGTCAGATCCGGTCAGCTTCAGCACACCCTCAGCCATCTCCAGGGCAACCTGAGCTGACACCGCATCGTAGCCTGTCTCAGCCAGACTCTCCTCGCGTACCCCCAGCACATCCCGCTTCACATCACAGCTGTAGGAAATCACACCGCCGCGATAGCAGGCAGAGGTGCCGGCAATGTCGGTGATGCTCTTGCCGATCAGACCGCCCGTGCAGGATTCCGCCGTCGAAACGGTCAGCCCCCGGGCAATCAAAGCGGCTGCCAGTGCCTCCTCCAGCGAGGTGTCAATACCGTAGATATAGGGCGCCGCCTCGCTCTGTCTGATCCTTTCAATCATCGAATCGCAGAGCTTCAGCGCTTCCTCCCTCGTGTGAGCCGACGCGGTTACCCTCAGCCGTACCTCAGCTTCGCTGCAGTAGGGGGCCACCGTAGGATTCTTCGCTTCAAGCATCAGATCATGAAGCATCTCCTCCAGCTTCGATTCACCAAGCCCCACAATGTTCACATTGCGGCTGGCAAACACGCTGTCGGTAAAATCCTCCAGATAAGGCCGAACCGACTCTGCCCACATCGCCTTCATCTCGCGGGGAGGGCCGGGCATCATGATCACAATCTTTCCCCGCTCCGCATCCTCAATGGCACAGCCGGGCGCCGTTCCGTTGTTGTTGTCGAAAACCACAGCCCCCGCCGGCATCATCGCCTGCTTGCGGTTGTTCTCGGTCATAGAAATGCCGCGGGTCTCAAACATCGCCGTCAGCCGCTCCATAGACCGCTCGTGCACCGTGATCTCGCGCCCCATCAAAGCCGCCGCCGTTTCCTTGGTCAGATCATCATAGGTGGGGCCCAAGCCGCCGGTCATAATCACCAGCGAGCTTCTCTCAAGCGCCTCCGAAAGCGCTCTCTTCAGCCGACAGGGATTGTCTCCCACCACAGCCTGATAAAACTGCCCGATGCCGAGCTCTGCCAGCTCCCGTGAAATGAAAGCCGCATTTGTGTTTACAATGTCCCCGATCAGAATCTCGGTTCCCACACAAAGAATCTCCGCCGATTCGATGATCATATCTTTTCGCATATATGCCTCCGAAATTGATGTATGTTATGCCGGTGGATGAAGGACCCCGCTCCTACTGTCTCTTCTTTACAGGCGGCGTGCCCGCTGCCGGCTTTGTCTCGCAGATAAAGAAGAAGGGAGATGTGGGCGAGTTCACAATCTTGAACTTGGAAATGCAAATCTCTCTCCGATCATAGGTGGCAAGCAGCTCATCCAGCAGCAGTCCTTCCGCCGTGCCCTCCGCATGCCCGGGATATACCGCAATCAGCAGAATCGCATCCTCCCCGAGCAGCTCGATTCCTGCCTTTACAGCCGGAATGGTCGTCTCGCGCAGCGTCGTGATCGATTTGTCCCCGCCGGGAAGATAGCCTAAATTGAACATTCCCGCGCAGATTTTCTCCTTCACATAGTCCTTCACATTGCTGTGAGAATCGCAGATCAGTGTACAGTTGTCGGGACAGCCGTCCTCAGCCAGCGTCTTTCTCGTCGATTCTAAAGCCTGAGGCTGAATGTCAAAGGCATATACATGCCCCTCTTCCCCCACCTGACGGGATAACCATGAGGTGTCATGCCCGTTTCCCATGGTGAAATCCACACAAACGCCGCCCTTTTTGATGTGCGCGCTTACAAACTGCTTCTCCAGCGTAATCAAATCAACCATTGTTTTTCATCCTTTCCAATATCGTCTCAATATCCGTCCGATCAAGCTCGGAAAACCATATCGGTGCCGCAGGCGTCTCACCTGCCGCGGCAAGCTCCTTTTTCATGGTCACAAGATCGAGCCACCGCCCCAGCTTGTACCCGCAACGCTCCATCACGCCGCAGGATACATACCCCCGCGCCTCGTGAAAGCTCACACTTCCAAGGTCAGGCAGCGAAATTCTCGCATAAACCCCTGCAATTCCCATGGCAGTGAGCAGTTCCTCCAGTGCACTGTAAAGCATAGTGCCAATCCCGCGCCCCCGCGTCGCCGCATCCACATAAATCGAGGACTCAGCAGACCACATCCATGCCTCCCGTGTTCCCATCGCCGAAGCGTAGGCATATCCTGCAATCACTCCATCATCCTCACAGACAATGTAGGGATAGCGCTCCAGCACCTTCGCAATCCGCGCGCGGAATTCCTCCACCGTCGGTACCTCGTACTCGAAGGTTACCGTCGTATTTTCAATATAAGGCGCATAAAGGGCTGTCGCATTTGCAATGCGTCAGCCCTTGGATATTGATTTTGCCGGTCAAAGACCGCCATTTCAGGGCATCTTATGCCCTGAAACCAATCAATATACGCCACAAAATCGAAAATTTTGTGGCTGGGCTGTTGCAAATGAAAAATTTGCAACAGCCCCACTGCAATGCGTAATTTTAATCTGCTTTCCATGTCAGTTCTTCAGACTGTGAATCGGTGCCGGTACGCGACCGCCGCGACCGATAAACTTCGCGGGCGAATTGCGGTTCACCTCGATGATCGGCGCCCAGCCCAGCAGTCCGCCGAATTCCACCACATCGCCGGCATTCTTGCCGTATGCGGGAATCAGTCTCACCGCCGTTGTCTTGGTGTTCACCACGCCAATCGAAATCTCGTCGGCAATGATGCCGCAGATGACCTCCTCGGGTGTGTCGCCGGGAATGGCAATCATGTCAAGTCCCACCGAGCAAACAGCGGTCATCGCCTCTAACTTCTCCAGCGTCAGCGCGCCGCACTCTACCGCGTCGATCATGCCCCTGTCTTCGGATACCGGAATGAATGCGCCCGACAGACCGCCCACATGAGAGGATGCCATAACGCCGCCCTTCTTCACCGCATCGTTGAGCATTGCAAGAGCTGCTGTCGTGCCGTGAGCACCGCATCTCTCGAGGCCCATCTCTTCAAGAATGTGCGCTACCGAGTCGCCAATGGCAGGCGTCGGCGCCAGAGACAGATCGATAATGCCAAAGGGCACATCCAGACGTCTCGAAGCCTCGCCGGCAACCAGCTGACCCACGCGGGTGATCTTGAAGGCGGTCTTCTTGATCAGATCGGCAAGCTCGGACAGATCGCACTGACCGGCACGCTTGATGGCAGAGGATACAACACCGGGGCCCGAAACGCCCACGTTGATCACACATTCAGGCTCGCCAATGCCGTGGAAAGCTCCCGCCATAAAGGGGTTGTCCTCGGGAACATTGGCAAATACCACAAATTTCGCGCATCCGATGGAGCACTCGTCCTTGGTCAGATAAGCCAGCTCCTTGATGATGCTGCCCATCCGTCTGACGGCATCCATGTTGATGCCCGCCTTGGTGGAGGCAACATTCACCGAAGAGCAGACCTTGCCTGTCGATGCCAGCGCCTCGGGGATTGCCTCAATCAGATTGGCAGCACCGCGGGTCATGCCCTTCTGTACCAGCGCGCCGAAGCCGCCGATAAAGTTGATGCCCAGCGTGTCAGCCGCCCGATCGAGCGCCTTTGCAGCCTTCACATAGCCGTCGGGATTGAGCGCACCGCCGGCAATCGAGATGGGGGTTACCGATACGCGCTTGTTGATGATCGGAATACCGTATTCCTTTTCAATATCCTCGCCAACCTTCACCAAATGCTCGGCGCGGCGCGTGATCTTGTCGTAGATGCGGTCGGCAAAGCGATCGGCATCATCAGAGGCGCAGTCGAGCAGGGAAATGCCCATGGTGATGGTGCGGATGTCGAGATTTTCTTCCCGAATCATCGAGATGGTCTCGAGGATGTCGGACATGTTGATAACAGACATTGTGTCAAATCCTTTCATAAATCTTCGCAGCACGGGAATGGGAGCCAAAATAATTAAAGTTTTCGATCCAACCTTTTTCCAAATTCAAATCCGCCTTCGCGGCTTTGAATTCAAGGTTGGCAGATTCCAAAGTTTCAATAAATTGAAACTTCAGTTTCAATTGAAACTCAGGCGGTGCCTTTGGTCGACGCCCGCAGGCTGCACTTATTTTGGTAAAAGTCGCTTGCGACTTTTACGGGCGGCTCGCCGGCGTTGTTCGCACTTATTTTATGCGAGCCGTTGAGAAGCGTATTTTCTCTTTTTTCGGTTCCTTTTTTTCTTTTGCAAGAAAAAAGAGAAAAAAGGAACAGGTAAACGGTTTAGGGGAGACATCAAATAGCAATCTTCCGATCGAAAACCGCGTGAGCGCCGGTGTCTCCTTCTCCCGCTTATATCTTGTGCATCGTGTTAAAAATATCCTCGTGCATGGTGTGAATCTGCAGCCCGTTCTTGTTTCCAAGCTCTGTCATGCTGTCGATGAATGCATTAAATCCGATGTTCAGATCGTCAATGTCCACCAGCATGATCATCGCAAAATATTCCTTCAGAACGCTCTGTGAAATGTCAATGATGTTTGCGCCGTGCTCAAAGCAGGCTCCGCTGACCTTTGCAATAATACCCTTGCTGTCGGTACCGGTGACCGTGATAACTGCTTTCATGTGTATTTCCTCTTTCTTTCTGAAAGTAAAATTTCTCTATATTAATGATACACCATTTTCGCCTGTAAATCAAGTCCATAAATCCATAAAAATTCTTGAAACCTCGTCAATTTTATGATATACTATACCCGATATTAAATGAACTGTGAGGTAAATACCTATGTCCGAGAAAAAAAGCGCCGAATATTACCGCACCAGAGGAGATAACGAATTCGGCGGCAACTATGTAGAATACTCTGTTGAATGCAAAAGCGAAGGCAAGCTGAAGCTCCGTAAGCTCTGGCTCATCCTCGCCTATATCGGATTTGTTGTTCTCTATGTGGTGCTCTTCGTGGTTCTCACCAAAATCGTTCCCCTCGTCGCTATCCTCCCTCTGCTCCTCTGGATCCTTATCTTCTTTACCTGGCGTTATACTCAGGTCGAGTATGAATATGCCATCCTTCAGGGAGCCTTCAATTTCTCTGTCATCTACGGAAACCGTACCCGCAAAGAGCTCCTTGAAGTCAAAATCAAGGATATGACCACCATCGCTCCCTATGAAGGTGAGATGATCGCCCGTACCGAAGCTCCCGATATCAAGCATCTCTACAGCTTTATCTCGAGCAAATCCTCCCCCGATATCTATGCCGCCATCTGGCAGGACGAGGAGGGCGAAAAGTCCGCCCTGCTCTTTGAGGCTACCAATAAAACCCTCAAAATCTGTAAATTCTATAATAACCCCGCAACGGTTGTCAAGGAAATGAGATATTGAGGTTATACCCCAAAACCAAATATCATACAATGAGCGTACAGCTGCCTGTGCGCTTATTTTATTGCCTGCATCCCGCCCAAATCCGCAGGGCGGGGGCTTGCTCCCGCCGCATATCAAGTCCAGAAAGGAGTCCCCCAATGAAAATCTTCCTCTCCCTCATCCTTACCGTCACCCTCCTCCTCTCCTCCTGCACCGCCGAGCCTGCCCTACTCCTCCCCGAGCGCAGCTATCCCATCGCCCTCACCGCCGCCATCACCACCGAATCGGGGCAGATGGAAGGTCACCTCACCGTCGAAGAAAATTGCAGTGCCACCCTCGCGGTTACATCTCCCGCAACCCTCTCCGGCTTCACCTTCACCGCATCGCCAACCCCAACCGTCACCCACGGCAGCATCACCGCGCCGCTTCCTGCATCCATGCCTGCCCTTGCCGAAATCGCGTCTGTTCTCACCCTTGATCCTGCCTCTATCCTCGCCGCCGAACCTGTCACCCTCGGCGGTATGCCCTATAACCGCATCACCTGTGCCGCCGATGAAGGAGAAGCTACCTTCTACCTCACCCAAGACGGCAATTTTGTCCGCGCCGAATATAACGGAATTATCCTCGATGTTATCTTCTGACACCGTGAGCAATCGAACCGCCCCGCCCCATCATGCCGCCCCATTACAAATGCGTCAGCCTTGAGAGGGTCACCCCGTCACGCTCTTGATAAATGCCTTCGTCGCCGCCGACAGCGGTACCCGCTTCAGATAGCACAGCAAAAATCTCCTCCTCGGAAAAGGCTCCGCCAGCTTCAGCCTCTCAAGCCGTCCCGCTTCAATGTCCTCCCGTGCAAAATCCTCCACAATGGTTGCAACCCCCATGCCTCTCCGCGCGAATTCCAGCACCAGATCGCTGGTCGCCAGCTCAATGTCAGGCTCCAGCAGCCGCATCGGTGCCCCGCATTTCTTCAGCCATGCCTCCACAAAGGAGCGCGTGCTCGTCCCGGGCTCGAGCATCAGCTGTACCTCTCCCTCCAGTTGATCAAAATGCAGTAGCTCGTCCCCAAGCCCCAGCTCGGGCGATGCCACCATGATGTCCTCAATCTCCCTCACCGGTATCATTTCAATGTCCCCGTCAGCCTCGGCAGGCTCGCTGATCACGCAGAAGTCGATCATTCCTGCCTTCAGCGAAGCAAGCGAGCGGGGTGTCGGCGCATTGGTCACCGTCAGCTTCACCCTCGGATGCTCCCGCCTGAAGCGCTCCAAATGATCGAGCAGATAAAAACGCAGCGTCATATCGGATGCTCCGACCCGCATCACACCGCCCTCCAATGCCGCCGCCTCGCGAAGCTTCTCCTCGCCCGACTCCAGAAAGGCAATTCCCCGCTGTACAAATTCCAGCAGAACCTCCCCCTCGGGGGTCAGCTTTACTCCCCGCCCCGTCCGAAAGAAGAGCTTCACCCCAAGCTCCTGCTCCAGCTGCCCGATCTCCCCCGAAACCGCCGGCTGTGAAATGAACAGCTTTGCCGCCGCTCCCGAAAAGCTTCCGCAGCTTGCTGCCTCCAAAAATGTCCGATAAAGATCCATATTTCCGATCATATCCATCACCCCGCGAAATTCTCGATAAAAATTTTCTTCATACCTGTTGATAAAAATCCTTTCTTACATTATACTATATAGTGGAGAGAAATGCAATTCGGAAAATGCATGAAATATTCCGCCCCGACGCGGACAGCCCGCGCTGCGGATGAGATCCCCCAACAACGCTAAAAGGAGCCCGCCATGCCAGATATCTTTTCAAAATTCACCCCCTTTATCCAGGACTATATTTATCGATCCGGCTGGGACGAGCTGCGCCCCGTCCAGGTGGAAGCCGCCCGCGTGCTCTTCGACACCGAGGATAACCTCCTCCTTTCCTCCTCCACCGCCTCAGGCAAAACCGAAGCCGCCTTCTTTCCCATCATCAGCATGATGAGCGAGGATTCTCCGCGTTCCTTCGGCGCCCTCTATATCGCCCCCCTCAAGAGCCTGATCAATGACCAGTTCAAGCGTCTGGATGAGCTGCTTGATATGACCGGCATCCCGGTATTTCATTGGCATGGCGACGTGGCGGCATCCCATAAAACCAAAGCCCTCGCCAATCCCGCAGGTATTCTTCAGATCACCCCCGAGTCGATGGAAAGCATGCTCATGCGCCGCCCCAACGATCTCATCCGCCTCTTCCATGACCTGCGCTTTATCATCATCGATGAGCTCCATATTCTGACCGGCACCGACCGCGGCAATCAGATTCTCTGCCAGCTCGTCCGTCTCCAGCGGCTCATCGGACATGCCCCCCGCCGCATCGGACTCTCTGCCACCGTGGGCGACCCCTCCCTTGCCGCCGCATGGCTGGGTGCAGGCTCGGGAAGAGAAACGGTACATCCCATCCTCCCAAAGGAAAAGACCCTCTGGCGGCTCGGCATGGAGCACTTCTATATCCAGAACGATGCCTTTGATCAAAGCTCCGATGAAGGCTATGTCAATGAGCGCGACGCCGAGGGCAATATCATCGAGGATTCGCCCCCCGTCATGCCCGAAACCTGCGAGCTCGATCCGGGCTACGAATATCTCTATGACTGCGTCAAGGATAAAAAATGTCTCGTCTTCTCCAATTCCCGCGAGGAGACCGAATATATCACCGCCACCCTCCGCCAGATCGCAGAGCACCGCGGCGAGCCCGATATCTTCGCCATCCACCATGGCAACCTCTCGGCATCCATCCGCGAGGAAGCCGAAATGAAGCTCCGCGACGACGACCAGCATGTGGTCACCTGTGCCACCGTCACCCTGGAGCTTGGCATCGATATCGGCAGACTGGAGCGGGTTGTTCAGGTGGCAGCTCCCAATACAGTCTCCAGCTTCCTTCAGCGGCTGGGCAGATCGGGACGCCGCGGAACACCGCCCGAGATGATGATGGTCTTCCGCGAAGAGCTTCCCCTTCCCAATACCCCCCTCCCTCAGCTCATCCCCTGGGAGCTGCTGCGCGCCATCGCCATCGTCCAGCTCTATCTGGAGGAACGCTTCATCGAGCCGCCGAACACCAAAAAGCTCCCCTTCAGCCTGATGTTCCAGCAAACTCTCAGCACCCTTGCCTCCTCGGGAGAGCTGAGTGCCGCACGCCTTGCCGAGCGGGTCATGGGTCTGCCTCCCTTCAGGCATGTGGCAAAGGAGGATTATAAAGAGCTCATCCTCTCCATGCTCCAAAACGACTATATCCAGATGACAGAGGAAAAGGGACTCATCGTAGGCCTTCGCGGCGAGCGCCTGGTCAATTCCTTCAAATTCTTCGCTGTCTTCAAGGACAGCGAGGACTATACCGTTCGCTGTGAAAGCGACGAAATCGGCACCATCACCACTCCTCCCCCCGTCGGCGACCGCTTTGCCCTCGCAGGAAGGGTCTGGGAGGTGGAGGAGCTGGACATGCCCCGCAAGCTCATCTATGTCAAGCCTGTCAAGGGCAAAATGGAAATCTCCTGGCCGGGCGACTTCGGCGAAATCCACACCCGCATCCTCGAGCGCATGCGTCAGGTTCTCGCCGAGGATAAAACCTACCCCTACCTCAAGCCCAATGCAGCCAAACGCCTGGAGGTTGCCCGTGCCCTCGCCCGCAATACCGGTATGCTCGAGCGCGCTGTTGTGCCGCTGGGCGGATATACCTGGTGCTTCTTCCCCTGGCTGGGCACCCGCTCCTTCCGAACCCTTCGAAAATGGCTTCCCCATACCGCAGCAGCCCCGTTGAAAATCACCGGTCTCGAATTTGAAGGCTGCTACTATATGACCTTCAAAATGGAGCGCGGCAATGATTATACCCTCATTAAGCACCTCTGCGATGCCTACGATAAAGAAGGCATCGACCGCCATGCCCTCGCCGCCGGTACCCCACCCGTCTTCGAAAAGTATGATCCCGAAATCCCCGCCGACCTCCTCCGTAAAGCCTACGCCGAGGACCGCCTCCGTACCGACGAAATCGGCATCCGCCTCCACGAGCTGATCGGTCAATTCGAGGAACCAGACGACTAATTTCCCTGTTCGCTGTCTCCCAACTCACGAAATACATCTATCCGGAGAATTACCTATGATTAAAATCCTGCACTGCGCCGACCTTCATCTCGATTCCCCTTTCGCGTCAGACGGCATCGACCATGCCCAGGTTCGCCGAAATGAGCTCCGCGGCGCCTTCTCCTCGCTCATCACCTATGTGAAAATGAGCCATATCGACCTTCTCCTCATCGCCGGCGATATGTTCGACCGTGAATTTGTCACCATCGATACCATGAATTTCGTCGCCCGCGAGTTTGCTTCCATCCCCGACTGCAAAATCGTCATCTCCCCCGGCAATCACGACCCCTACAGCGAAAATTCCCCCTGGCAGCGAACCTCCTTCCCCGAGAATGTCCATATCTTCACCTCCGAAGCCCTTGCCTTCTTCTCCTTCGAGGAGCTGGGCTGCGAGGTCTACGGCTATGCCTTCACCTCCCCGGGCCTCGACCACTTCCCCGCCGCCGCCAGAAAGCCCCGCCGCTATGATACGATCAATATTCTCCTCGCTCATGCCGATATGACCTCCCCCTATTCCACCTCCGCTCCCATCAATGAAGCCGATATCGAACAGTCGGGCTTCGACTATGTTGCCCTCGGTCATATCCATAACAGCAGCGGCATCAGGCAGGCAGGCAATACATACTACGCATATTCGGGATGCCTCGAAGGCCGCGACTTCGGAGAATGCGGCTATAAGGGCGCCATCATCGGTACCCTCGATAAAAAGAGCGGCATCCTCAGCGCCGATCTGGCGGGCAAACGCTTCTCCCGCCGCCGCTTTGCCGCCGAACAGCTTGACCTCACCGGCTGCACCGATCGCGAAACCCTCGTCACCTCCCTCCTCAAATGCATCACCGATCATCACTACGGAGAGGATACCCAGCTCCGCATCACCCTCGAGGGCGCAGTCTCTCCCACTCTTCCCATCCGTACCGCTCCCCTCGCCGAAGCCCTGCGCGAAAATACCCACCTCTTCTCCCTCGAGCTCATCGACCATACCTCTCCCCTCTTCGATGCCGATGCCCTCGAGCGCGACTTCTCGATCCGCGGCGCCTTCTTTAAGGAGCTCAAGCCCAAGCTCACCGATCCCGATCCCCAAATCCGTGCCACTGCCGCCGCCGCCCTCCGTATGGGTCTTGCCGCCCTCTCGGGTGCAGAGCTGGGAGCCGACCTGTCGGGTGAGCAAAAGCAAAGCCTGATCAAATAAACGGAGTCTTCAATGAAACACTATCAGTACCTTCTCTTCGATGCCGATGAAACCCTCTTCGACTTCCGCCGCGCCGAGTACGAAGCCTTCTTTACTACCGTTCGTTCCTTCGGCTGTGAAGCCTCAGAGACCGACTACGCCTTCTACAGCCGCGAAAACGATCAGCTCTGGCACCGCCATAACGCAGGCGAAATCACCAAAGCCTTCCTCACCGTCGAGCGCTGGCGCATCTTCGCCGAATATATGCAGATGTCAGCCGACCCCTGTGCGCTGAACGAAGCCTATAAAACCAACCTCGGTGCCTGCTCCTACCTGATTGAAGGAGCCGCTCCCCTCTGCCGCTCGCTGAAGGAAGCGGGATACCGCCTCTATATTATCACAAACGGCATCGCAAGCGTCCAGCATCACCGCTTCAATGCCTCTCCCCTCGCCCCCCTCTTCGAGAAGATTTTCATCTCGGAGGAGCTGGGCGCAGTCAAACCTGACCCCGCTTATTTTTCCGCCGTTCTCGCCGCCATCGGTGAGCCCGACCGCGATAAAATGCTCATCATCGGCGACTCCATTGACTCGGATATCAAGGGCGGCATGCTCTCGGGCATCGATACCCTCTGGTATAATCCCCGCCGCAAGCCGCTGCCCGCCGATATCACCCCTACCCATATCGCCGACAGCTACAGCGATATTCACCGACTCCTCCTCTGATCCATCACCATAAGAAAAAGGGAGCTAACCCATGATTATTACCAACATCCACATAGATCTCTTCGGCGGCATCCGCGACCTCGACCTCGATCTTACCGCCGGTATTACCCTCATCGAAGGTGAAAACGAAAGCGGAAAATCCACGCTCGCCGCCTTTCTGAAATTCATGTTCTACGGTCTCTCGGGCAGAGCCAAAGACGGCAAGCCCTCCGAGCGCGCCAAATGGCTGAACTGGGAGGAGGGCAGAGCTGCCGGCAGAATCGAGCTTGTCACCGAAAACCGCGCCCTCCGCATCGAGCGCTCGGCCATGGCAGGAGCCCGCAATACCACCCGCGAGGTGGTCAGAGTCCTCGATGCCGCCACCGGTCATCAGCTCAATATCGATCCCGCATCTCTCTGCTCCATGCCCGAGGAGGTCTTCCTCCGTACCGCCTGCATCCGCCAGACCGAGGGAGCCGAAGGAGATCCCGACAGCGATATCGGCGAGACCATCGGCAACCTCCTCTATTCCGCAGACGAAAGCGTCAATACCCAGAAGGCACAGAAAAAGCTGGAGGAGCTGCGTGTCTCGCTTCTCCATAAAAATAAGCGCGGCGGCAGAATCTATGAGCTTGAGCAGGAGCGCAATGCCCTCGAAGCCACCCTCGCCGCCTCCTCCGCCGATAACGCCGAGCTCATCACCAAGGAAAGCGCCGCCGCCGACTGCAAAGCCAAGGCAGAATCCAACCGCGCCCGCCTTGCTGAAGTGGAGCAAACCCTCACCCGCTATGAAAACGGCATGCTCCGCCGTCTGGTGATGCGCGAAAAGAACCTCACCGAGCGCCATAACCGCCTTGCCGCCCACGAAAAGGAGCTCACCTCCCGCCTCACCCATGAGGGATTCCTCCCCGATGATGCCTATATCCGCTCGCTTGCCATTGCCGCCGATGCCGTCAGATTTGCCCGTGATGAGGTTTCCCGCCATGAGACCGAGCTTTCCGAGCTTTCTGACCGTGCCGCCCAGCGTGAGCGCAGCCGTGATCGGGTCAATGACCTCAAATCCCGCGGCGGTCAAAGCACAGTCCTCGAAGAGCTTGCCGCTCTGACCGCAAAGAAAAAGAGCAAATCCGCCACCTCACTGATCTTCGCTGTCATCGGTTTTCTCGCCATCCTCCTCGGTGCGGCGTCCTTTGCCTTCATGGCAACCCCCCTGCCTCTTTTTGCAGGATGTGCCGCCGTCGCGGTGATTCTGTTCATCCTCGCCATCGTCTTCTTCAGCGGCGCAGGCAAAGCAAAGGCTGAAATCTCCCGCATTCTCTCCCATTTCGGTGCCTCCACTCCCGAAGAACTCACCGATATCCTCCGCACCCTCACCGATGATGCCGCAGGACTGGAGCTTCTCGCCCTTGAGCGCAATTCTGTAAACGACCGCATCGCCGCCGCCGAGGAAAATGTCAAAGCCAAGTGCGCCGACCTCGCAGCTCTCCTCGCGAAGTGGAATTTCGCCGCTTCACAGGATGAAGCCTCTCTGCTCGCCTCCGCCGCAGAAGCCTCCGATGCCGCCGCAGAGAGCATGCAGGCTCTCCGCGATGCCGCCCATGAGCGCGAAAAGGCAAATTCTGCTCTTGAAGCTACCCGCGAAGCGCTCTCCCGCTATGACAGCTCGGAAATCGGTTCGCGCATTGCCAATTCCATGAGCGATGAAGAGCTTGAAGCCACCGACCGCCCTTCCCTTGAGCGTGAGCGCGAATTCCTCACCAAAGCCACAGCCTCCCTGGAACTCCGCATCGGAGAGCTCGACCGCCGCGTCGCCGCTCTCAGAGCTACCGTCAAATCTCCCGCCGCCATCGCCGACCGCCTGGCTGAAATCAATACCGCCCTCGAAATCCTCACCTCCCGCTATGATGCCTGCCTTCTCGCCATCGAAGCCCTGGAGGGAGCCGGTATCCATATCCGTGAGACCATCGCTCCCCGCCTCGCCGAAGAAGCCGGCAGGGTTATGAATACGGTTACAGACGGAAGACACGCCAGACTGGGCGTCACCCCCACCCTCGAAATCAACGTCATCGGTGATACCGTTAAACCCATCGATATGCTCAGCTCGGGTACCTCGGATGCCGCTTATATCGCCCTCCGAATGGCACTCCTCGACCTCATCGCCGGCGGCAATCCTCCCCCCATCCTCTTCGATGAGCCCTTCGCTCGCATCGACGATCACCGCCTCGCCCGTCTCCTCGCCATCATCGGTGAATCGGTCGGCGACACCAAACAAGCCATCATCCTCACCAGCCAGACCAGAGACGCAAAATACCTCCCCAAATCTGCCAAAATTATCAAGCTCTCGTAAGCAGTATTTGCTCTCAGGGCAAACCTCACCCTACTTTCTCCCCAAAAAGGATGTCTGTCATGAAAGTTGAAATCTACGATACCACCCTCCGCGACGGAGCCCAGGGCGCCGGCATCGCTTATAATACCGCCGATAAAATCAAAATCATCCGCGCCCTCGATGCCCTCGGCGCAGACTATATCGAAGCAGGCAATTTCGCCTCCGAGCCGGATATGTCCCTCTTCCGCATGGCACCGACCCTCGGTCTTACCCATGCCAAGCTCGCCGCCTTCGGAAGCACCCGCCGTGCCTATACAACGGTTGAGTCGGACGACAGCCTTACCGCCGCCGCCGCAACCGATATCCCTGTCATCGCCGTCTTCGGTAAAGCCTCGGCTTTTCAGGTTCGCCATATCCTCCGCGCTCCCCTCGAGGAAAATCTCTCCATGATCGCCGATACGGTAGCCTACCTCAAAGCCGCCGGCAAAGAGGTCATCTTCGATGCCGAGCACTTCTTCGACGGCTACAGCGATGACCCCGCCTATGCCCTTGAGGTGCTTGATTGCGCCCTCACCGCCGGAGCCGATGCCGTTGTCCTCTGTGACACCAACGGCGGCATGCTTCCCGACAGCATCGGAGTCGCTGTCACCGCCGTGAAAAATCGCTTCCCCACCGCCCGTGTCGGCATCCATTGCCATAACGATATGGGCATGGCAGCCGCCGCCTCTGTCACCGCCATCCTTTCGGGAGCCTGCCAGGTGCAGGGGACTGTCTCTGGCATCGGCGAGCGCTGCGGAAATGCCAACCTCAATACCATCCTGCCGGTTCTCCAGTTAAAGCTGGGCTTCGACTGTATCGCCCCCGACCGCCTGGCGAAGCTCACCGCCATCGCCCGTGAAATCAACGAGCTCGCCAACCGCGCCTTCGATGACAGCGAGCCCTTCGTGGGCGGCTATGCCTTCACCCACAAAGCCGGCATGCATATCGACGCCGTCGGCAAAGAACCCCGCTCCTTCGAGCATATCACCCCCGAATCGGTGGGCAACGAGCGCAATATTCTGATCAGCGAGCTCTCGGGACGCGCCGCCCTCCGGATGAAAATGTGTACTCTCATCCCCGGTCTCACCAAGGACAGCCCCGAGGTCATCCGCGCCACCGAATATATCCGCAAGCTTGAAGCCGAAGGCTATCAGTACGAGAGCGCCGAAGCCTCGCTCATGCTCCGGATCCGCGAAGCCCTCGGCATCCGCAAACGCTATTATGACCTCCAAACCTTCCAGGTTCTCATCAGTGAGCCCAAAAGCACCAACTCCGCCAGCCTCTGTAACGTCCTCATCAAAATCTCAGTCGACGGCAGGGAGGAGATCACCGCCGCCGAAGGTCACGGCCCTGTCAATGCCCTCGATAATGCCCTCCGCCGTGCCCTCGTTCACTTCTATCCCGCCATCGCCAATGTCCGCCTCACCGACTATAAGGTTCGCGTCCTCGAATCGGGCGATGCCACCGCATCCCGCGTCCGCGTATTCATCGAATCCACCGACGGCAACCACATCTGGCGCACCATCGGCGTCTCGGAGGACATCATCGACGCCAGCTGGCAGGCACTCGGCGATGCTATGGAATACAGACTGTCCATGGATGAGTAAAAAAACACATTCTTCCCACCTCCCGCATAGTATGTTATAAGAAAATTCACCTGCCCGCAGGGCAAACTTCACGTGACGCGCAGCGTCATACAGAAAGGTATCTATCCTATGAATATTACCATCCTCGCCGGCGGTCTCTCCCCCGAGCGCGATGTCTCCCTCTCCTCCGCTTCGCTCATCGAACGTGCTCTCCGATCAAACGGCCATAAGACCTGCCTGATCGATCTCTATCTCGGCATCGAAACCCTTCCCGCCGATCTCGATACCCTCTTCCAAACAGGCGATACCCCCGCCTATCCTATCCCCGAAGCCGCCCCCGACCTGGCCGCCCTCAAAGCGCAGGCAAATAACGGCAATGCCCTCATCGGACCCCATGTCCTCGATGCCTGCCGCGCCGCTGATATCACCTTCCTCGCCCTCCACGGAAGCTGCGGCGAAAACGGTCAGCTCCAGGCAACCCTCGATACCCACGGCATCCGCTATACAGGCTCTGGCTATATCGGCTCCGCCCTCGCCATGGATAAGGATCTCTCCAAACGCATCGTCATCGGCGCCGGCGTTAAAACCGCCGAGTGGATCTATCTCCCGACCCGCGATGTTACCTCCGATGCCGTCAAGCATACCGTAGGCTTCCCCTGCGTCGTCAAGCCCTGCTCCTGCGGCTCCAGCGTCGGTGTCTCCATCGTCGAAAGCGAAGCTGCTCTCACCGAAGCCCTCGCCGCCGCCACCCTCTATGAAGGCAATGTCCTTATCGAGCGCAAGGTCACCGGCCGTGAATTTTCGGTGGGTATCCTCGGCGGAAAAGCGCTTCCCCCTATCGAAATCATCCCCATTGCCGGCTTCTATGACTATAAAAACAAATACCAGTCGGGCATGACCCGCGAGCTCTGCCCCGCACCTCTCACCGAAGAGGAAAATGCATCCCTCGCCGATGCCGCCCTCAAAGCCTTCCATGCCCTCCGCCTCCGCGGCTATGCCCGCATTGACTTCATCCTCGAAGAGACCACCGGCACTTTCATCTTCCTCGAAGCCAATACCCTCCCCGGCATGACCCCCACCAGCCTTCTCCCCCAGGAAGCTGCCGCTGCCGGCATCCGCTACGAGGAGCTGTGCGATATCATCGCAAGAATGTAACCTTCCTTTGCGCGCAGCGTAAGCATCATAACCTCATTATCTTCCATAGGAGTTTTTCATGATTGCCATTTTTGACAGCGGGCTGGGCGGTCTTACCGCCCTAAAGGAGATCCGCACCGCTTATCCCGCCGAAGATCTCGTCTATTTCGGCGATACAAGCCGCGTTCCCTACGGTACCCGATCCCGCGATACCATCATTAAATATGCCCGACAGGATATGCGCTTCCTCATGACCCATCAACCCGATGCCGTCGTCGTAGCCTGCGGCACCGTCAGCTCCACCGCTCTCGATATCCTCCGCAGTGAGTTCCCCCTTCCCATCATCGGCGTTGTCGAAGGTGCCGCCAAGCGTGCCCTCTCCCTCTCAAAATCAGGCAAAATCGGCGTCATCGGTACCGCAGCCACTGTCCGCAGCGGTTCCTATGCCCGTGCTATCCACGCTCTTTCCCCCGAAGCAGAGGTTACCCAGATCGCCTGCCCCCTCTTCGTCCCCCTGGTGGAAAACGGCTTCTCATCCGAAGGCGATCCCATCGCCCGCCTCACCTGTGAGCGCTACCTCGCTCCCATCCGTGAAGCCGGCGTCGATACCCTCATCCTCGGCTGTACCCACTACCCCCTCCTCACCTGGGCAATCTCCGAAACCCTCCCCAACACCGCCCTCGTCAGCGCAGGTGCAGAAGCTGCAAAAATGCTCACCCTCGAAAAGCGTGCAGGCATCGGCTCTGTCAAATACTATGTCAGCGATGACCCCGCCGGCTTCGAAGCAAATGCTTCCATCTTCCTTGCCCACGACCTGGAGCACCCCGTGGAGAAAATCGATATCGAAACCTATTAAATGAAGAACGGATTCACCCCACACCAAACATCTGCCCTCTGCGCCATCCTCGCCGCCCTTCCTCGGTGCAGTCACACCTCATGTTCCGCGACACCTTCTTCATCTCCCCCATTATGATTGTCGGTACAGTCTTCCTGCAATAGCGCCGCCGGGAATGAACAAATCTGATATCCTGCCAGTGGAATGCTTCGGCATTCCATTTTTGTTTCTCTTCAACAACTTGAAACCGTTCACCGGCATCCTGCCACCCCCATAAACGCATCTCCTCCCTCACGCCGCACCTCGATTTATGTCTCAATCAACGATTGAGCCGACAACAATGAATGGATGCTTGCAATCCTCACCTGTCTGTGCTATCATAAAATCACACCGGTGAACCTTCACAAAGGAGCAAATCATAATGAAACTACCCTTAGGCGAAACCATCCGCACACTCAGAAAGCGTGACGGACGAACACAGGAGCAGCTTGCCGAGGCTCTTGGTATCTCCCCGCAGGCAGTGTCAAGATGGGAAATGCAGAATGCCTATCCCGACATGGAAATTCTCCCCGCCATCGCGAATTATTTCCATGTGTCCATCGATACCCTCTTCGGCTACAACAGCGACCGTGAACAAAAAATCATATCCATCCTCGAAGCTGCAGACAACGCCATCAAGAACGATGCTCCCCTTGATTCTGTTATCCTTTCTCTCCGTGATGCTGCCGAGGAATTTCCCACCGAGGCTCAGATCTTCTTCAAGCTTGGCTATGCGCTGACTCTTCACGGAGAAAAGCATCATGGCGCAAGACAGCAGATCGGAGACGGCTATGCAGTCTATGATGTGGAATATAACAGACAGAATCCTCACTTCCCCGAAGCAATCCGCTGCTTTGAGCGTGCCCTTTCGCTGGGACTCACAGATGAGGATCGGGAGTGTGCGCTGATCCTCTGTGTCAAGCTTTGCACGAGACTGGGCTATGCGGACAGAGCAGCCCGCATCGCAGGGGAACGGGATAGCATCTCCATCTCAAAGGAGCTTCTGCAAATCGAATACAGTGCGGGTGAGGAGCGTGCTGCCTTCCTTGCCGAAGCTGAGCGGAAGCTGCTCTCCTCTCTGATCTCGGTGATCATCCGCTCAGTGACAACAGACGGCGCACAGGCAGGCAGCGAAGAAGCTGTCACCAAGCTGTGCAAAACCGCAGAGCTTGCATCGACTCTCGCAGGCGAAAATCCGGGTGAGCTCCACCGTAAGATCGGCGAGCTCTATCTGCGCGCCGCCGAATACGCAGGCAGACTGGGAAGAATCGAGGACGGCGTGCACTTCTATAAGCTCGCCTCTCACCACTACCAATGCGACACCGAGGATTGCCATCAAAGCAGCCGTCAGCCCATGCCCACAAGCTTCCTCGCAAATTTTGTTCGAGGACGCATGCCACCATCTTTGCAGACTGCAATACAGAACGAGACATAACGATTCTACCACAGGTGTCCCCCTCATCCACTGCCCCAATACCCGCCGCAAGGCGCAAAAAGGGGCTGTTGCAAATTTTTCATTTGCAACAGCCCAGCCACAAAATTTTCGATTTTGTGGCGTATATTGATTGGTTTCAGGGCGTAAAACGCCCTGAAATGGCGGTCTTTGACCGGCAAAATCAATATTCAAGGGACTGTCGCATG
>JAFQDR010000110.1 GCA_017415945.1 Oscillospiraceae bacterium | reverse complement strand
TGCAGCCAGTCTGTATATCAAATATCCGATGACAACACCGATCATATTCAGAATCAAATCATCCACATCCAGACTGCCGAGCAGGGTCACAAGCTGGATGATTTCAATGCAGACAATCGTGATCAGCGCATAGATCATACTGTGTCGGAAGGAATCTGCTTTGCGGAACACATAAGGAATAAAGAATCCCAGCGGCACAAACATGACGACATTTCCGGCGAGGTTGATGAAAGCATGGCTTCGTCCGCCACCGTGCAGATTGTTCCAGAATTCTGTGATTGTGTGTAAGGGAATCAGGTTGATTCGGGAGGATATCTGATCCCAATAGGTGCCCGGCGATGTCACGCCCATCCGCTGACCGAACAGAAGCCACAGCATCAGCAGTACATAGGCGGCAAAAAGCCAATAGATTACAGACTTCTTCTTTTTCATTTCTTCTTTTTCTTATTTTTCTTCTTCTCCTTTGGAACTGCATCGGTCACGATATTCTCGCAGATCACCGTGAAGTCAGCGTAATCGAATCCTTTGTTTTTCTCATGATACCAAAGGAGCATATGCATTTCATAACCGAGAAAATGGCGATAGATCTCGTAGTAGATGAAATAGCATCCTTCAAGCTCATGCTCTTTAGTTTTGATCCTCGCATTTTTGAATACGATGTGGTTATGTTCAAAGGGATTGTAGCCGGGATGATCGAAATACAGATGCAGATCGTTTTCATCCATAACAGCGGTGGTAATCTGTGCATCGTGAAACTCTAGCTTTCGCTCAAAGTCTTCCGGCACGGGATTTTTACTCTGCTCCGCACGGTAACGGATACTCGTTTCGTGTGTAAGTGCCCGGGCATTATCCGGCGCATCGGAGATTCGCTTCTGCCATTCTTTTGTGAAGTATTTCATGAGCCGCCTCCATTTCCGGTTATATCAAATGCCACCATTCACCATTCGGCATTTCTTTTATGGAACCACTATATTTTTCAATCATCTGTCCATCCTGCAGAGAACGAACAATAATTTCTTCCCGATAATCCGGATCTTCGTGCCACATAGAGAAATATAGCTTATCATGTTCTCGGTATACAAACGATTCCCGTGGATGAATCTTGAACTCCACTTGCTCCGGCCAGATAATTTCAAAATGATTTTCCGCAGATTGGCGTGTCAGCATCAACGGACTTGTCTGCAGCATGAGATTATAACAGTCATCTACTGCGGAAAGTGGTATTTTTTCTATAGCAGTTGTTTTCTTTGTATTCAAATCAAAGCGATGGATGTTGATTATTTGCTCTGTGAAATGAACACTCAGAAGAAAAATAGCCCCATTATCATATACCGGAGATCCAAAGTAGCTGTTTGCAGTGGACTGAAGAGGTTCATATACAGTACCTTCCGGATACTGTACCAATAATAATCGGTTAGAAACTGCCTCTTTTCCTTGCTTGAAGATTTCTTCAGCTTCATATAAATCTCCATTAAGGTAATCAGTTGCAAAGTACCAGGAATGGCCTGAGCCTTGAACCGGTTCCAAGCAGGTCATCCCATACGAATTGATTTGTTTCATAAAAATTCCTGTTTACTTTTTCTTGATTTCCTTTTCAGGAACATCAATAATAATCTTTCTGCACTCCTCACAATAAAACGCTTCTACAGATGCATCAATTAAACCATACCACTTTGCAAGTACTACTGCATTAGGGCTTTTAGCCCAACGGGTAACACCAGACGCGGATTCTCCATCAGGTGTCCATGACAGTAAATTCGATGCATTGATTGTACCGAGTCTCATCTCACGATCACAATACGGGCATTTCATTGGTCTACCTCCAATACTCATAAAATCGCATCAATACGTATATTCGTCAGTTCCTTGCAGAGCAGTTTGCCTTCAGTCTTCGCATTCCGATACAGTTCCTCGCCGGATGCAAACATCTGCTTTTCCTTCGTTTCTTCGCACCAGAAATACCATTCTGTATCGCTGTGCCTGCTCAGAAAATAGTGTTTATCTCTGCAGTGCAGCTCGATCTCGCGCCCCGTGGCGATGGATTCGGTCAGCTCCGCTTCATTGTACCGCCTGTACCACTCATTCCAGAAGGCGGTATATCCGTTTCTGTCAAATTCATCGTCCCGTATCATCTTGGGAGAGCACTTTTCGTAGTATCGCTCCACCTTGTCGGCAAAGCGGCAGACCGTATAAAGATAATCCGAATACGGTACGGATTCCTCCGTTCCGTCAGGAGCTGTCAGAAGTACCGTTCTGCCGTCATGACGGATTGTCCAGTCCAGCCCTGTATCGCATCCGATGATGGTTACAGTCATCAGGTCTTTGCTTGCAATGTAGAAATGTCCGCAGCACGGCACCATTTGCAGTTCGTTGTCACTCGGAATATGATCCTCCGTCAGCGATTTGAGCAGATACAGCGCCGTGGCAGAAACTGTGCCATTTGCTTCAAAGGTTTTGCCGCCGATGGTGACGGTCACATGACCGTGCAGGCACTTGTCCTCGGGATCATCCGCCGCGCCGGTGATCCATGCGAAATTGTCTGCTGTGATGTTGAAGCTTGTCATACGTAATCTCCTTTATCCGGGATCCGCCGCCAGCCATGTTCGGACATCCCCATCTGTATAATCATCCGCCCATGCGACACCAAAGGTCACGGATTCAACCCTCTCACACAGGATATATCCCATTCCATCCGGGTATCGCTCGGTATCAAAAGCGGGATTTTCATCCTCGACGCCGATGGTAAGAATATTGTTTTCCCGGATGAACTGCGCGTCACGGTACCGCTCGCCTGATGCGCCGGTGTTTTCGATGGGTGTGCAGTTCCAGTCCACAACACAACGGATCTCCTGATATGCCCATGCAGGCACGGTGATGCGGTAGCTCCCGGTGAGCGGCTGCAGCTTGATCGATTTTACCGTGCTGTTGTAAGGTATCGCTTCATAAGCGATTTCATGTCCGTCGGCTATGATTTTGATCTGTCCGAATGGAGTAGTCAGCATCATACAATTTCCTCATAAGGCACTTCCATTCCGGCAAGCTCCGTTCCCGAAACTTCTCGGTAGAATGCCGCCTGAGCTGCTTCCATGTACGCACCGACAAACAGATCACCCACAATCGTCACCAGAATCAGCGGCAAAAGGAAGAAGTTGCCTGTAAGCACTGCTGCGAGTGCAATAATGCTCGGCAGAGCTGCAAGAAGCGACCAGCCGATAAAGCTGAGATTCAGGCAGAACAGACGGAATTTATTGCCGTCCATCATCTCACGGGATACGGTAATTGCGTAATTGGGATTGTACTCGGGATGTTCGTACAGTATGTAGGGAGTCATGGCATAGCTGAAGGACTTGATGATCCCGGGAATGACAAAGAGCAGTGACCATAAGAATTCGTAAATCCCCATCAGCAGAACCATAACAAAACCGTCACCAAGTCTGTGGAACTGGGAGAACAGATCTTCAAACCGTGCTTCCTTGCCGTCTACCAAATTCAGATTGAACCGT
>JAFQDR010000109.1 GCA_017415945.1 Oscillospiraceae bacterium | reverse complement strand
GCCTCGGGAGCGTCGGTGCCGATGAAGCAGGTGTTGTAGGAACCGTTCAGGATCTCCAGCTCGGAGCCGTCTTTGCCGATAGCGCGGTTGAAGAAGATAACGGGGATCTTGCCGGCAGCTGCCAGGATTTCCTTAGCAACGTCGGGGGAGCCGGAAGTAACGACATTGACAATCAGCAGGGTGGAGCCGCCAGCGATAGCGGTCTTGATCTGGTCCAGCTGCTTGGGCTGGTCACCGGCAGCGTACTGGTTGTCGTAAGCAACACCCAGAGCGTCCAGTTCCTTGTTCAGAGCAGTACGGACGGAGCTCAGATAAACGTCAGCCTCATCGTACCAGAACACAGAGATCTTGGGTTCCTTGGGGCCGCCGCAAGCTACCATGCTCATAACCAGCACGACAGCCAGAACAATTGCGAGAATTCTTTTCATTGTTTGTTCCTCCTTGAAATTTTCATATGGCAGTTTATACTGCCGATATTCATAAACAGTTTACCATTTCTTAGCTAAGTTGTAAAGATTAATTTTGAATAATTTGTGACGAATTTTTTTATATTTCTTCCGGGGGCGGCGGCAGTACCGGTCCCCCAAAAGCCCAAATCGCCCTTGTGGTTTTTGGCAGGATTTGCTATACTGATGCTATCAAAACCATGGAGGTGCCACCAATGAACCGCTGTGAAGCCATGAAGCAATATATCGCCCAAAACAGCGAGCAAATCATCGCCGACACCATGATGCTGGCCCGGCATCAGAGTCCCACCGCACAGAAGGAATATGTGGAAACATGCGCCGATGCCCTTGAAGCCCTGGTAAAAGAGCGCCTGGGTCTGGAGCCCACTGCCCAGTATCCCCAGGAGGCCAGAGGCCGCCACCTTTACTACAGCATCGGCGAAGGCCCCCACAAGGCTCTGATGATCGGCCACTACGACACCGTTTGGAATATCGACGATCTGCCCCTGATCCGGGAGGGCAACAAGCTCTCCGGCCCCGGCGTGTACGATATGAAGTACGGCATCGTGGCTTCCATCTGGGCCATCAAGGCTTTGCAGGCCACCGGCGGTCTGGACGGCACCTACGGATTGTTCTTTAACTCCGATGAAGAAATGGGCAGCCGCACCTCCCGGGCCCATTTCGAGCCCATCGCCAAAACCTTCCCCAATGCCCTGATCCTGGAGCCTGCTGCCCCCGACGGTGCTGTGAAGGTAGGCAGAAAATCCACCGGCGATTTCCTCATCAAGATCCACGGCATTGCCGCCCACGCCGGTACCGATTACGCCAGCGGCCGCAGCGCCATTCTGGAAGCGGCGTATCTGACCCAGGAGCTGTTCGCCATGACGGATCTGCCGGGCGGCACCAGCGTGAATGTGGGCGTCATCTCCGGCGGCACCAAGTTCAATGTCATTGCCGCCTACGCGGAAATGCAGGTGGATGTGCGGGTGACCAAGGCTTCCGAGGGAAAGCGGATGGAAGCTGCCATCGCGGCGCTGAAGCCCAAGCAGGATGGGGTGACGCTGGAAATCACCGGCGGCATGAACCGGCCTCCCTTTGAATTTACTAAAGCCAATCAGGGGCTTTTCGCCAAGGCAAAGGAAGCCTCTGCGGAGCTGGGCATTGACCTGGGTAAGATCATGGTGGGCGGCGGCAGCGACGGCAACTTTACCTCCACCTGGGGCATTCCCACATTGGACGGCCTGGGCCCTGTGGGTGACGGTGCCCACGCCGCCACGGAGCATCTGATGATCGCGCAGTCTCTGGAACATACGGCTGTGCTGGCAAATCTGCTGACTAAGCTGTAAGAGGCGTGTAAAGGATGCGGGAGGGTCAAGACCCTCCCCTACAAGCGGCGGGAGCAAGCCCCCGCCCTACAGTACATTTTCTTATTTGAATCACACTGTTTGCATCGCAACAGCCTATGATTTTATTATTCCTTTCCCGCTCTCATAATCATCCCAATGCCGATTGCGTTGGACATGATCGTCATGGCATCGAAGGCGCAGGTCACATAGTTGAGATACACAAAGTCATACACCAGCCACATAGACTGCGCGGCGATGATCACCAGCTTCAGCCGCACCTCGCTCTTTACATCCAAAAACCATGTGAACAGCACTGCCGACAGTACGGGCAGCCAGTCCACAGGGCCCTTAATGCCTACGGACAGGCTCAGCACCAGCTGCACCGCCACAAAGGCGATTTTCATCAGACGGGTGTTCTCCCATTTCAAAAACACCATGTTTCGGGCAATGCTCACCAAGCCCGAAACAAAGCCCGTCATTGCCCCCAGCATCAGATTGGCAGCAGCCAGAATTGCAAACTGCACGCACTGCACCAGCAGGATGGTCCGCTTCTTCTGCAAAAAGCCCACGCCAACCATCATAATGCAGCCGATCATGGACACCAAATTGGCCAACACAACAATATTCATAGGTCACCTCAAAAAATAAACTGCCCACAGAGCTTCCGCGGGCAGTGATGATCGTTCCTATACCGCCTGTTCTGTGGTGTCATTGGTCACAGTTTCGGCTGTTTGTGGAATCACGAGCATAAATGACGGTTCATTATAGCAAACAGGGCGACCCTCCGTCAATAGAATGTGGATATGTTCTCAAACACATCTCCCCCATGGATGTCCGCACCCACGGTGGAGCGGTACAGCCCGAATTTACGGCTGTCCCAGTCGTCTCCCTCGCCATACACATAGAAGAACCCCTGCTGGCTTTCGTGCTTGGCAAAGGCCTCACGGGCCACATCCATAGCAGTCTTGCCCCCGAATCGGGTCATGGGCACGTTCCAGTCCATGATGATCTCGTTCCCCTCATACAAATGCAGGTACAGCTTGGGGGTGTTCCACGCACCGTACTTCTGTGCAGACTCGGGGAAGATATCCCCGTCCGCCGCAGCGGCCACCGCATCCGTCAGACTCAAGGCACACAGCACATGCTGTCCGTGGCCGTATTCCCCCAGCAGATCGTGGCCCACGATCACCGAGGGCTTGAACCGTCGAATCTGCTCCGTGAGATACACCGCGGCATCATAGCGGCTGAACACCGCCTCCGCCTCCTCCAGAGAGTCCGCCCACTTGTCCTCAAAGGGGCCGATGACGGGGTAGTTCCGCAGCCCCGCGTGCCAAAGGGCATCCAAGATCTCGTGGGGGCGCACCACCTGAGACCAGTGGTTGGTGAGATACGCCACCTGTACCTTCAGCCCCTTCTCCCCTGCGTAATAGGGGATCATGCCGCCGAAGAACACAAACTCATCGTCCCCGTGGGTGGGCAGCAGCAGTAAGTCCGCCCGCTCATGGGCAGGCTGCCAGATCTGCACCCAGTCGGGCAGGTCGCTGTCGGGCTCAAAGGCATAGAGATCGCACAGGGCGGAGTCCACGTTGATGACCACCTCTCGGGCGGGAGCGTGGAGCCGCACATATTGATGGAGATACCCGTCACGCTCCACGGTGTATGTATAGCCGTCGGCGGTGTACTGCCATGTATCGGGCACATGGGACCACTCCAGATACAAAGAGCCGATCATCCGATCTCCCCCGTTCAGGGTCACCTGTCCCGTGGCCCATGTTTCGGGATTGCCGTCGGTAAGCTCCGAAGGCACAGTCATGGGAATGGGAGCATTCAGTGGCACAAGGGTCGGTGCGGGTGTGGGTGTCACCTCGGGCAGGTCACTGCCCCCAAGCATCCCCCTGCAGCCGCAAAACAGCAGCAGCAATGCGGTCAAAAGCAATATGAACTTGGTGAGATGCTTGTGCATGGCTTGTCCTCCGAGGGAATTTGATGGGTGTATTGTATCATCCCAAAACCACAAACGCAAGGGAATGGTGTCGGCGTCGGAACAGACTCCACAGTCCTCTCTTTCGTTTGAGGCCATTTTTATTTCCGCACCGCATCCGTAGGGCGCGCGCTTGCTCGCGCCGTACCGCACCAAATCAGCTGCCGATGTAAACTGCCAAGCGGCGGCAGCAAGCAGCCGCCCTACAGTTACGAAGCAGCTTCACCCAAAAACGCCGCCGAGGGAAATCCCTCGGCGGCTTCATCGTTTCCGTTTATTCCACGGGAACCAGAGCGATATGCAGCTCGTCCAGCTGCTTCTGCTCGACCTCGGAGGGAGCGTTCATCATCAGGTCCTGTGCGTTCTTGTTCATGGGGAAGGGAATGATTTCACGGATGGTTTCCGCTGCGCTCAGCAGCATGACCATACGGTCAACACCGGGGGCGATGCCTGCGTGGGGAGGTGCGCCGTAGGTGAATGCGTTGTACATTGCGGGGAACTTGGCGCGAACGTCGTCTTCGCCCAGACCAACCAGCTCAAATGCCTTGATCATGATCTCGGGGTCATGGTTACGCACTGCGCCGGAGGACAGCTCTACGCCGTTGCACACCAGGTCATACTGGTAAGCGGTGATGGACAGGGGGTCAACCTCGCCCTTTTCTGCCTTTTCCAGAATTTCCAGACCGCCGTTGGGCATGGAGAAGGGGTTGTGGCAGAATTCCAGCTCGCCGCTTTCCTCGCCCATTTCGTACATGGGGAAGTCCACGATCCAGCAGAATTCGTAGCGTTCGGTGTCCATGTGGTTGGGGCAGAATGCGCCCAGCTTATTGCGCAGCACGCCTGCGGTCTTCTGTGCAGCCAGCTTCTTGCCTGCGGTCAGACCGACGAAGCAGTTGGGCTGCAGACCCAGAGCTTCCACGACCTTGTCCTTAATGGGCTGGATGAACTTTGCGATGCCGCCAACGATCTCGCCCTTTTCGTCATAGCGGAACCAGTAGGCCTTGTTGCCGCTCTGGACTTCCACTTCATTGCACAGACCGTCGATCTGTTTGCGGGTGCCCACGAAATCGGTGACCACGATTGCCTTGACGGTGTTGTTTTCGAAGGGGCCGAAGCCGATGCCGCCCAGCAGCTCGGTTGCATCCTGCACGGTCAGGTCGATACGCAGGTCGGGCTTGTCGGAGCCGTAAATTTCCATGGATTCTTCAAAGCCGATACGCTTGAAGGGAGCCTCGGAAGCGATATTATAGGTGCCGTACTTAGCGAAGATGGGGGGCAGAACGTCTTCGATGACTGCGAATACGTCTTCCTGAGATGCCCAGGACATTTCCATATCCAGCTGATAGAATTCACCGGGAGAGCGGTCGCCGCGGGCGTCTTCGTCACGGAAGCAGGGCGCGATCTGGAAGTACTTGTCGAAGCCTGCGGTCATCAGCAGCTGCTTGAACTGCTGGGGTGCCTGGGGCAGCGCATAGAACTTGCCGGGGTGCTTACGAGCGGGTACCAGATAGTCACGTGCGCCTTCGGGAGAGGATGCGGTCAGAATGGGGGTGGTGATTTCCAGGAAGCCGTGGTCGGTCATAGCAGCACGCAGGGCACCCACAACATTGCAGCGCAGCAGGATGTTCTGCTTCACAGCGGGGTTGCGCAGGTCCAGATAGCGGTACTTCAGACGCAGGGTTTCGTCAGCATCGGTGGAGCGATTGATTTCGAAGGGCAGCTCGTTGTGACGGCACTTGCCCAGCACCTCGATGGATTCGGGTGCGATTTCGATGTCACCGGTAGCCTGCTTGGGGTTCTTGCTGTCACGTTCGCGGACGGTGCCCACAACGCACAGGGTGGTTTCCTTGTTCAGCGCCTTGATCTGCTTGAACATTTCTTCGTTGTCAATGACCAGCTGGGTGGTGCCGTAGAAGTCACGGAGCACCACAAATGCGAAGTTGTTGCCAACCTCACGGACATTTTCCATCCAGCCGCACAGCTGAACCTTCTGTCCAACGTGCTCCAGACGGAGCTCATTACAAGTATGGGTACGGTTCTGAGTCATACAGTTACCTCTTTTCTGTCAAATTTGGATTACTTCTCGCGGATGACGGGCACCTTGGCGCGCTCGTCCATTTCCGCCTTGATTTTCGCTGCGGCAGCTGCGGGGCTCATAAGCTCCTGATTGCCGCTGGTCAGGTCCTTTACGGAGACCATCTGCTGAGCAGCCTCGTCGTCACCGATGATGACGGCGAAGGGGATGCCCATTTTATCGGCATAAGCAAATTTCTGCTTGACCTTTTTCTTTTCGGTGTAGATCTGGGTGCGAACACCTGCTTCACGCAGAACAGTTGCTGCGGAGATGGGGAAGCTCAGATCCTCGGTCATGGGAATGACCAGTACGTCTGCGGGAGCGGTGACCATGGCATCGTTCAGCAGACCCTGCTCGCCCAGTACATAGAACAGACGGGTGAGACCGATGGAGATGCCAACGCCGGGCAGCTTCTTATCGGTGTAGTATTCCGCCAGATTGTCGTAGCGGCCGCCGGAGCACACGGAGCCGATTTCGGGATAATCGGTCATGGTGGTCTCGTAAACAGTGCCGGTATAGTAGTCCAGACCACGGGCAATGGTCAGGTCGATGGCGAAGTTTTCTTCCTTGATGCCAAAGGCGGGCAGATATACCGCTACGGTCTTCAGCTCATCCAGACCCAGGTCGAAGGTTTCGCAGCGACCACGGTAGGTTTCCAGGAAGGCCAGCTTATCCGCAGAAGTGCCGGGGCAGGAAATAAAGCGGATCATCTCATCTGCCTTGGCTTTTTCCACGCCGCATTCGGTCATCAGCAGCTGCTTGACCTTTTCGCCGCCGATCTTTTCCAGCTTATCGATGGTGCGCATAATGTCACCTGCGGTTTCGCTGAGGCCCAGCAGCTCAAAGAAGCCGTTGAGCACCTTGCGGTTATTCACACGGATGACGAACTTGGTCAGACCTAGCTTGGTGAAGGTACGGTAAATGATGGCGGGGATCTCCGCCTCATTGATAATGTCCAGCTTGCCGTCACCGATGACATCGATGTCCGCCTGATAAAATTCACGGAAGCGGCCGCGCTGGCTGCGCTCCCCACGGTAGACCTTACCGATCTGGTAACGCTTAAAGGGGAAGGTCAGCTGACCGTAGTTTGCGGCAACGTACTTTGCCAGAGGCACAGTCAGGTCAAAACGCAGGGCAAGGTCGGTGTCGCCCTTCATAAAACGATAGATCTGCTTTTCGGTCTCGCCGCCGCCCTTAGCCAGCAGCACCTGCGCAGATTCGATCACAGGGGTATCCAGAGGGGTGAAGCCGTAGAGGCCGTAGCTTTCCCGCAGAACCTCCATCATACGCTCCATCTGTACCTGCTTGGCAGGCAGCAGCTCCATAAACCCGGACAGGGTACGGGGTGTAACTCTCTCCATAAATATATCCTTTCAGTAAGAAATGCTCTTTCCCCGTAAGAGAAGGAGCATTTCGTAATTTGTAGGCAAAGAAGATTATTTTCTTCTCAGGTATTCGCGGTAATCCAGATCGCCGCGGGCCAGACCAAGGATCAGCACTTCCGCAGTTGCAATATTGGTTGCGAAGGGAATCTGATACTGGTCGCACAGTCTTTCGACGCTGTTGACATCATCGAAGCCGTTCTTGTTCTTCGGGTCGCACAGGAATATCACAAGGTCAATCTCGTTATAGGAAATCCGTGCACCGATCTGCTGGGCACCGCCCTGATTGGCGTGCAGATACAAGGTCACGGGCATACCCGTAGCCTCGGAAATCAGCTTACCGGTGGTATTGGTTGCGCACAGTGTGTGCTTTTCGAGAATGCTCTTGTAGGCAAAGCAAAGCTGAACCATCAGGTCCTTCTTTCTGTCATGTGCCAAAAATGCGATATTCATGATAGTACCCCTTTCTCATTAACGTGACAGTGTCTAATGGTACTATTATATAACAATCCTGTCAAATTTCAACAGAAATTCCACGAGATTGCTAAATTTTTTACAGAGTGTTGGGATTTACTGCAGCAGGGTCATTTCGGACTCAACGGTTTCGCTGGTTTCCTTGATGGAGAAGTAGGCATCCAGTGCTTCACGAGCCATAAACGCAATGGTCGCACCGGACTTGCCGTGCTCTACCATGATGGCAACCGCCACTTCGGGGTCGTCATAGGGAGCAAAGCACACGAAAATACCGTTGTTGGTCTTGCCTTCACCGATCTGCGCGGTACCGGTCTTACTTGCCACGGGGATGTGGTAGTTGCCGAAGGTATCCACAGCGGAGCCGTCCTTCTGGGTGGAAACCAGATACATGCCGTAGCGCACCGCTTCGTAGTTCTCCTCGGCAGATTCCACGCGGCTCAAAACCACGGGCTCACGGGTGTAAAGGGTCTCGGCATTGTCGTAGGTGGTGACACGCTTGAGGATGGATGCGGTATGGCGTTCCCCGCTGTTGGCAACGGTGGAAATATAGGTAGCCATCTGCAGAGGGGTAAACAGGTTGTAGGACTGGCCAATGGACGCCTGAATGGTGTCGCCGATGTACCAGCTTGCGCCTGTCAGCTGGATCTTGTATTCCTGAGTAGACATAACACCCACGCTTTCGGGCAGCTCGATGCCCGTGGATACACCCAAACCAAAGCGCTTTGCATAGTCTGCCAGCAAGTCAATACCGAGGTAACGACCGATGGAATAGAAGAAGTAGTTACAGGATACCGCAATGGCGCCGCTGACATTGACGCTGCCGTGGAGAGGCTGCACACCGTATGCCCAGCAACGAGGCGCGTAACCCTGATCGGCAAATTCTCGGTATACACCCTCGTCCTCGATGGTGGTGTTGACAGTCACCCCGGTGGAGGGCTCGTTGAGACAAGCAATGGCCGTAACGGGCTTGAAGGTGGAGCCGGGCGCATAGGTGCCGGACAGAGCACGGTTAAACAGAGGCTTGCTCTCGTCGGCTGCGATTTCCGCATAGTTGTCCATGAGGGTTGCCAAATCGAAGGTGGGCCAGCTTGCGATCGCCAGAGGCTCCCCTGTTTTAACATCCATCATGACCATGCCCGCACCGGTGATCTCACCAAGGATCTCGTCCAGCTTGCCGTCGCGAACCGCTTCCTCATTGAGCTTGGCGCGGTCTTCCATAATACGCTGAATGCCGCTGTCCAGAATGCGCTCCACCGCCTCCTGCAGCATGATATCGATGGTCAGATACACATTGTTGCCGGGGATGGGCTCCTCGATATATTCCTTACGCACCACCGCACCGTCAGCGGTCTTGGTGATCCGCACCTTGCCGTCCACGCCGTGGAGGTATTCTTCAAAGGCAACCTCCGCGCCTTCCTTGCCTACCTTGGCATCCATGGAGTAGCCCTTGGTCTTGTACTTGGTGTATTCCTCCGCAGTCATCAGACCGGTGTAGCCCAGAATATGGGCCGCACCCGTGGTCTTGTATTCACGGACATAGCTGGTCTTCACTTCCACACCGGGGAAGTCGCTTTCCAGCAGCTTGGTGATCAGCGCCAGACTTGCGTCCTCCACGAAGATATACTCGGAGGAAGCAACAATGTAACGGCTGTTGATGGCATAGCGCATCCCCGCGATCTTACGGGTCTGCTCATTGTCATAGCCGCTGTCAATATCGTAGCGGGCACGGAAGAAGGCCATGAGCTCAACGGCGGTGATCTCATCGTCTACCAGAATGATGGGGTCACCGTTTTCGTCCAGGATCTGCTCCCCGGTTTCATCCACGGAGTATTCCGCCAGACCGGAGGCCATAGCCAGCTTGGTCTGGTATACCGCCGCGTTCTTCAGATAGCCCTCCAGAATGGTTTTCTGAATGGCGGTCATTTCCGTAAATTCAAAGGGAGAGGACATGGTAATGGGCAGGTCGTCGTTATAGTCCTGACCGTATTCCTCCACCGTCTCGATCAGACGGAGAATATCGGCGTTGTAGTCCTCCTGCTCAAACAGCTCCTCCGTATTGATGACGATGTTGTGGCATTCACGGCTGGACACCAGAGGTCTGCCGTAGCGGTCAACGATATTGCCGCGGGTCGCCGCAACCACTTCCTCACTGGTAATGCTGTTGGCGCTTTCCTCGGAATACTTTGCACCCTCAACGATCTGCAGCTTAAACAATACCCCGAAGTACAAAACCAGCAGCAGGATCACAACCACCGCGCCGCCGATCAGTCTTTGGGTCGGAATGAGTTTTTTCATATATGTTCTCCTTGTCGTCGAAGCTACTTCACATCGCTTTCCCCTTGCAAGCAAGGGGAGAGCGCTCGTTTCGTCGCTTCTCCTCTTTCAACCGAAACCCACTGCGTTGGGCTTTCGGTTGATTTTTGAAGATCCTTCTTTTCATAACGCAACATTTCATCCCTTAGGGATGCACCCGTAGGGGCGGATAGCATCCGCCCGCATTTTCGCACTGCAACGAATCACTCACGGGCGGATGCTATCCGCCCCTACGGTTTATCAGGCTTCAAACCTTGTGGAAATCTGTTCTGCGGGGAAGTACAGCAGCGCCGCCATGGGCATGGACACCAGTGCCTGCACCGCCACCATCAGCAGACAGTAGAACAGGGCACCGGGCTGCACCACCAGCACACGCAGCATCTGCGCGCAGCCTGTCAGCAGCAGGCAGATGAACGCAGTAAACATATAGGCCAAAAAGGTACGGTTCAAAGCAAAGTCCGCTGCCAGCCCCGCACCGAAGCCAACCAGAGGAAATACCACAGCGAACAGCACCGTGTTCTCCCCATAGGTCATATCGCTCATAAGCCCTGCCAGCAAACCGTACAGACCACCGCGGAAGCCCCCCTCATGGAAGCCCACCGCCGCCACTGCCGCGGGAATGAACAGGGTCTTGACCCCGAACACCGCAAGACGGGCCAAAACCGTATCCTGCAGGAACTGAACGAGGATCATAAACGCAAGATAGATCAGAGCCAAGCGCAGCTTTTTTGTATGAAACAGGTCTACAAACACCGTGCTGCCTCCTTATTCGATAACCTGATAGTCTTTGATGACAAAGATCTGGGTCAGTGTATTCAAATCGGTGAAGGGCTCTACCACCGCATATTCAAACTGGCCCGCAGCTTCCGTATGCACGGAGGACACGGTACCCAGAATCAGGCCTTGGGGGTAGGCGCCGCCGGCACCGGAGGTCACAACGATATCCCCGGTAATAACCTGACCGGATTCCGCAACGAAGCTGATCTTCATGTACTGAGAGCTCATAAGGGTGTAGTCACCCAGCAGCATGGCACTGGTTTCTTCCGCGCCCACCAGCACACCGATGCTGGTGCCGATGTCAACCACCGTATCCACAGTAGCCCAGTTGCTACCCAGCTCGGAAACGGTACCTACCAGAACGCCGTATTCCGTGACCACCGCATCGCCGATCTCCAGACCCGCATCGGAGCCCTTGGAAATGGTGAAGGTGCTTGCCCAGTTGGAAGCGTTCCAGCTGACCACCTTGGCGGATTCGAACACGAAGTCCGTATGCTTCTGGCTCAAATTCAGCAGTTCACGGAGCTTCACATTCTCCTCGGAGGCCTGCTGATTGTCGCGGACCTGCTGTTCCAGCTCCGCGATCTGCGCGCGCAGGTTTTCATTTTCCTGCAGCAGCATTTCATAGTTGAACAGCCAGCCGTAGAAGCCTTCCACGCGGCTGACCAGTGCCTGCGCCACCTTCTGGAAGGGGGAGCGGACAGCGCCTGCGGTATCCTCCACCGCACTTGCATGACCCTCACCCTTGGCAGCGGCAACGCCCGTCAGCAATGCAGCCACCAGCACCAGCGCAAGCAGTCTGATTCCATATTTTTTCACATAATCTTTCAAAGCAATTCGACTCCCAGCTCTTTGAGCATTTTACCAAGACGGCACACAGGCAGACCCACTACATTATAATAGTCCCCTTCTATGCCCTCTACAAACAAACACGCGATCCCCTGGATTCCGTAAGCCCCGGCCTTATCCATGGGTTCCTTCGTGGCAATATACGCATCGATCTCTCTGCCGCTGAGCTTGCGGAACTTGACAGCGGTACATTCCGCTCCGCTGAGGACTCTGTCCCCCTTCCGCACGGTCACCCCTGTGTAAACATGGTGGACATTCCCGGACAGGGCGGACAG
Source organism: Oscillospiraceae bacterium (assembly GCA_017415945.1). The sequence goes on along the minus strand of JAFQDR010000109.1, from coordinate 10,918 downwards.
CATTCGTGCCGCCTCCTGCTCGGTTCGGGGCTTCCCCAGCATTTGCTCTCCGTAGCACACAATGGTGTCCGCGGCGATGATCACATCATCGGGAGAGACCTCCTTGGCCACCATTGCCGCCTTCTGGCGGCTCAGAGCACGGACGGTCTCCTCGGGGCCGGCGCCCACGGGGAAGTGCTCCTCCCCCTTGGCGGGAATGACCCGAAATTCCAGCCCCAGCATTTCCAGCAGCTGCTTTCTGCGGGGGGATTGGGATGCAAGGATCACTGCCATTATTCCACACCTCTGTAATACAGACCTCTGGTGAGCCCATTGGGACGGTACTCGGACAGCCCCGCATAGCTCTTTGCCACTTCCACACATTCGTGGGGAGCTTCCGTGGTGAACATCAGGCGAACGCCCCAGACACCGGTTTTCTTATAGTCTTCCCGCTTGTCCGCCAAAAACAGCTTATGTGCGTTGTAGATGACGTTGCGGCAGCCGAATTCACGAACCACAGGGAACACGCTGCCCATGCGGTCGGCCATCTGGCCGGGGGTATGGCAGGCACAGCGGCCCGCACTGTTTTTGATGATGCACTGCTCTGTGACCATACAGGGCAGGCGGCCGTATACGATCATTTCCGTGGGTGTGGGCTTCTTCATATCACGGATCTGTGCCATACGCAGCTCAAAGGATGCGGTGACGGATTCCATGCCCACATCGTGGAGCACCTCGTTGGTATAGGAATTGAAGGTGTTGAGACCGAAGTCCCCGCGAACCTTAAAGCCCAGCTTGCGGACAGGCAGCACATGGCCGATATTGCCCACCAGTGCCTCACGGACACCCTGCTCATATACATTCTTCAGCATTTCCGCAACCTCTGCCAGCTGATCGTCGGTGATAACGCGGGGCAGCACCGCTACGGGTACGCTGCCGTTATCCACAAACACATCCTGACAGCCGGGGTTCTTGTACAGAACCTCCAGAGGGATATAGATATATTCGGGCTCCAGCTCCGCCAGTTCCTTGGTCAGCTGGTCGGCGGTGAGCACCTGGAAGATGGTCACGGGCTCGCCCTCCACAGGCTTTGTCTCGGGCACTGCGGGGTATCTGGACACACGGCGCTTGGGAGGTGCCGCACGCTTTGCGGTGAGCTCATTGATCAGACGACGGCGAAGCTCATTGAGTTCCGCGGCGGACAGGTGCAGACCCTCATCCATTTCGCAGAAAATATTCTCCGCATAGTAGGGCGTGCCCCCTGTTTTGTAGAACTGATCCTGTACCTGCTCACGGGTGACCCCGCGGCGCACTGCCTTCTGGGGCATACTGCCGCTGACCTCCGCACGGTTGCCGTCCTTGTCCTCGATGCCCGCACGGATGGGCTGACCCTCTTTGATCATCACATAGAAGTTCACGGGGACACGCTGACGTTCCCCTTCGATGTACTGCTTGTTCACCGCACGGAAGAACTTCTCCTGCTCCTTGCCGGGCTCACGGCGAACGCCGAACATTTCCTTGCCCTTATTGCCCGTGAAATACCCATCGGTAAAGCCCTGACGGGAGAAGGCCAGCTCCAGCTGTTCCATTTCCGTGGGGGTGGGCTGACGGTGCTCACGGAGCACACGGGAGTAAATATCGGATACCACCGCCGCGTATTCGGGGCGCTTCAGTCTGCCCTCGATCTTGGCGCAGGCAACACCCGCTTCCTCTAACTTCTGCAGGTGGGTCACCAGACAGTTGTCCTTGAGAGACAGGGGGTAGTCGTCCATACGTCCACCCAAGCTGTACTGCATACGGCAGGGCTGGGCGCAGGCACCACGGTTGCCGCTGCGGCGGCCGATGAGGGAGCTCATGTAGCACTGACCGGAGTGACAGAAGCACAAAGCCCCGTGGACAAAGACCTCGGTCTCGATGGGGGCGTGCTTGGTGATGAAGGCGATCTGCTCATAGGTCAACTCTCTTGCCAGCACCGCACGGGTCAGCCCCATTTCCGCGCAGGCCTGTACACCCGCCAGATTGTGCACGCTCATCTGGGTGCTTGCATGCAGGGGGATATCGGGGACAGCCTCACGAATGACACGGATCAGACCCATGTCCTGAATGATGATGCCGTCGGCACCGTAGTCGGAGGCCATGCGTGCCAAGCCCGCAGCCTCGCCCAGCTCACGGTCACCCACAAGGGTATTCAGGGTCACATAGACCTTTGCGCCGCGGATATGGCAGTAGCGCACAGCCTTTTCAAATTCTTCTTCATTAAAGTTTGCCGCACCGCGCCGTGCATTGAAGCCGCTGAGCCCCAAATACACCGCATCGGCTCCGCTTTGTACGGCGGCAATGATGCTTTCCGGCGAGCCTGCCGGTGCTAAGATTTCCATCATAATCCCAATTCACATTCCTTACTGAATAATACGAATAAAAAAGCCTCGCAGAGTTTCGTCCGAACGGACGAAATAAATTTTAATCTATTTTTCGTGCCGGCATGTACGAAGCGAAAAATACAATTAGTCTTGCAAGTGTGAAATTTGATCGCCAAAAGCGGTCAAATTATGCACGCAGCAAGGCTGCTTCGCTCATTGCGTCAGCAGGAGCTTCTCGTCGAAAAAGCAAAATTGGCTTTTTCGGCGACCCTAAAGACATAATTTCCCTAATTATACAATTTAACAACATATTATAGCACACAATCCCCTATTGCGACAAGAGCGAATTGATGTTATACTGACAGAAAAGATCACAACGCCATTCGGTTTGCCGATGCACCACAGCCGGTGCTCAGTCGTAGGGAGCGTCGTCCCCGACGCTCCGCTATGGCCGCGCTCAGACATTCTGCGTTTTTACGTCCACCGGCACACTTCCCTCTGCGCAACGGAGCGTCGAGGACGACGCTCCCTACAGATGCAAAGATCGGCTGTTTCCCGCATCCACCGCAGAAACGATACCGTGCAAAAATCAAACGATAACCGAAATGTGCGTACGAGCTGAAAAACGAGGTGAGTGCATGGACCATACAGAATATTTCCTGTCCAATCCCCCCTGTCTGTCCGTCCCCGTGTCGGACGCGGACAAGCTGCTGGGCTGCGGCAATCTGCTGTGCCTGAAGCTGTACCTATACCTGCTGCGGGCCGGCAAGTCCGTGACACTTGAACGGGCAAGCGAGGACTTGGGCATTGCTCCCCAAGACCTGAAAAAGGCTGCCAAGGAGCTGAAGGTCATGGGGCTCATGGGCACCGCCGGCAAGGGCACCGTCCCTCCCGAGCAGGCCATCCCCGAATACGGCAAAAGCTACATCGCCAAGCGCACCATGGAGGACCCCATATTCGAGGCCATGCAGCAGGAGGCCGCCCAAACCGTAGGCCACAGCCTGTCGGGACCCGAGCTGAACACCCTGTTCGGCATTTACGACCATCTGGGACTGCCCCCCGAGGTCATTTATGTGTTGCTGACCTACTGCAAGGAAGAAATTCAGGACAAGTTCGGCCCCGGACGGCTGCCCACCATGCGGCAGATCGAAAAGACCGCCTTCATCTGGGCAAACGAGGAGATCATGACCTGGGAAATGGCGGATGCCTATATTGCCCGCCGTAAGGAACGGAAGGATTCCTTGAGCGAGATCAAGCGGATGTTCGGCATTTGGGATCGGGCTCTGACCAAGACGGAAACGGACTACATCAACGACTGGCTGGACAAGGGCTTCGGCTTGGATGCATTGAATATCGCATACGACCGCACCATTGCGGGGACGGGTGCCTTTAAGCCCGCATACATGAACAAGATCATCCAAAGCTGGCACAGCAAGAACCTTCACACCCCCGCAGAGATCCAAGAGGGGGACAAGCCCGTGGGCAAGGCGCAGAACCGCCCCGCTCCCCGCACACAGGCAGCACCCGCCTCTTCCACTCCCGTGGGAGAAAAGGAACGTCTGCTGAGGCTGCTCAACGAAATGTGAATCATCCCACCCGTAGGGGCGGATAATATCCGCCCGAAGGACAATCGCAATGTAACAGGAGGACACCATGGCACTGGACGGAAAGCTCTTGGCACAGGCCAGAAAAAAGCTGGATGACATTCGGCATCATAACGAAGAAACCCAGGCCGCCCGTCAGCGGGAGGTCTATGGCCGTCTGCCCGCGGTACGCAATATCGATTTGCGGATGCAGAACCAGATGCGGGAGCTGTCCTCTCTGGCAATGCGCCGTGACAGCGAGGCCAAAGCCGCTTTGTCTCGTTTGGAGGCGGAAAATCTGGCGCTGCAGGACCGCCGCAAGGAGCTGCTGGTTGCCGCAGGCTACGCCCCCGACTACACCGACGACATTTATCACTGCCCCGACTGTATGGACAAGGGCTACCGCATGGACGGACGGATGTGCGGCTGCCTGAAGCGGCTGTACAACGCAGAGGTCACCCGTGACCTGTCGGGTCTGCTGAAGGGGGACGAGGACTTCGCCAAGTTCCGCACGGACTATTACAGCGACCTGCCCGACGAAAGCGGCAATGTACCCCGCGATATTATGGAGATTATTCTCGCTGTGTGCAAAAACTATGCCATGAAGTTTGACGGCAGAGGCACAAATCTGATTTTCACAGGGGGCCCCGGCTTGGGAAAAACCTTTCTGTCCGCCTGCATCGCCCGCACCGTCTCCCGCAAGGGCTACAGCGTGGCATATGAAAGCGCGTCCGCAGCCTTGGGTGCCTTCGAGAAGGAGAAGTTCTCCCGTGACATGGACGAGGCCGCCGCAGCGGGAGCAAAGGTCAAGCGGTATCTGGACTGCGACCTGCTAATTTTGGACGATTTGGGCACGGAAATGAACACCGCCTTCACCCAGAGCGCACTGTACACCATCATCAACCAGCGTCTCATCGGCGGCAAGCAGACCATCATCTCCACCAACCTGGACGAAGCTGCCATGACCGCCCAGTACAGTCCGCAGATCGTCTCCCGCCTGCTGGGAGAATACCGCTGGCTGCACTTCCTTGGCAGCGACATCCGACAAATGAAGAACTGATGCTTTCTATCAACAAATTGTAAACTCTGAGCCACGGCTCAGAGTTTTTCTTTTCCCATACGGAAGGAAATGGTATAATAAAGGAAAAACAAAAAGGAGGCTGCCCGTATGACCCTGTATTTCACTGTGAAATCCCTCAGTCGGAAGGATCGCTTCGTGGGCTCTATCCCCTATTCCTTCGCCACAGTCCCCGCAGATTTGGAGGCGCTGCTCCGCCTGCTGGTGCAGAAGGAGGTTGCGGACTATAACGCCCGTTTGGAAGCGCCCACCCCCCTTTACGCAAGTGACAGAGCAATCGAGGACATGGCCCGTCACGGAAAAATCAGCTTCGGCCTCGGCTTCGGGGATACTCCCGCCGATGAAGCCACAGCCATACAGACCGCGTTGGAAGGCTTTCGGGACGGACTGTATCGTGTATTTCAAAATGGCACCGAGCTCACGGAGCTCCACACGCCCCTGGCTTTGCAGGATGGGGACAGCTTTACCATCATCCGCCTTGTGATGCTCACGGGCGGTTTATTCTAAACAAAGGAGCGATTTCTTATGTCCGAACAAGATAACCGCCGTTTGACACTGGCTGCCGCATATATGAAGGCAAAGGACGACCGCAAGGATCGTATCGAGGAGCAGATCAAGAGCCGCTGTCCCGACTTCTCCAACGGTCGTTGGGTGCAGCTGACCAATGCGGTGCTCCCCAACTTTTCCGACAAGCTCGGTGTGTCCCCCTCCAAATGGATCACAATCCACAGCCAATGGATTTTCAAGGATTTGGTATATCCCCGCTTCCGTGAAGCCTTTCTCCATGCCTTGGACAACATCCGCAGCTACCCCTATCAGCAGGGCTGGTATCGCCGTCCCCTCCGCTCCGATTGTTACGAAGACTATACATCGGCCATGGGCGCCATCATCGAAACCTTCCAACATTTTGCCTACATCGATGCCGATTTGCAGGACATTCTCACAGGCAAGCTCCCCGAGGAGGTGCTGGCTTTCAGACAGACCCACCAGACCTCTCCCGGCTTTGCCCCCGCAGTGCTGGCATACGAGCTGGACAGGGAAAATCCCGCCATGGAAGCCATCGTCAAGGACATCATCTGCGGTGAGGGCACCTACGCCACCGTCTCCCGCCCCCTCATCCAAGGCATCGTTATGAGCCGCAACCCCCGCATGCATAAGCTGCTGTGCGATCTGCTGCTGGCGGCCCGTCTGCAGGAGGGTCTGCGGCAGACCATCTGCGAATGCGCCGACATGGGCACCAAGGAAGCCTTTTTTTCCATTCTGCAAACCATCCGTGACAACGATCTGATTCGTTTTTCCTCCGTCAAGCGCGCCATCGGCACATGGACGGCATTGGTGGGTGAAAACACCAAGGATCTGGACCGCATCGGGGAAAAAACACTGGAGCTCATCAGCGGCTGTCTCGCCGATCCTGCCTATCGGGAGGACTGCCTCCGCTCAGAGGACAGCATGAAAATCCATCTGGCGCTGTGGAGCATTGCCTTCCACAGCATCGGGGATGCCTGCATTGCCGTCAGAGACATTCTGCAAAAGGGCACCAGACATCAGCTCCTCACCGCAAGCTACTTTGTGAACGCACTGGGCTTCGGCCTCACCTCCCACGATGTGGCAAAGTCTGCTCTGGCGGAGTACCACACAGACTTGGAGCTGACAGCCGCATACCTGCCCCTGTTCCTTCCAAACCATACGGGTCTGATGGGCGGCGGTCTCTTCGCCCGTGGGATCGCACGCTGGACGGACTATTTCGAAAACCGCAAGGAAGCTCTGCACTTCTGCGATCTGCTGACAGAGCTCCACCGCAAGCTGCCCAAAAAGGGACTGACCTACGACCCCTGCATCTTTCCCTGGCATAAGGAAGAGCTGAAGCCCTCGGTACCGCTGGAAAAGGCCATGACCATCGCCCTTATGCTCAACGACCGTGAGCGCATAGATGCCTTTTGCCCTCTGATTCCCTCCCTCCATGCGGACACCCGCTCCACCTATTTGAAGGCCATAGGCAATAAGGACAAGACCCCCGCCGTCCGCGCCGCCATCATCACCGCCCTCTCCGACAAAAGCGACTATGTTCGCCGCACCGCCTATTACCTGTGCAAGGAAATAAAGCTCACCCCCGCAGAATACCGTAAAATCGAGGATTTGCTCCGCTTGAAGTATGAGGATCTGCGCCGCTATGCCGCCGATCTGCTACTGAGCCAGAGCGACGAGGCACTGACGGAATGCCTCTGCCGTCTGCTGAAGGACAGCAAAACGGAAAAACGCACAGGGGCACTGGATATGCTCACCACCCTCAACAAGCAGGGCAGCAGGCAGAACGTCCTCCAAGGCTGTATCCCCAGCATACAAAGCATTGCCACTCCCACCACACGAGAGCAAATGCTCATCAACAATCTGCTGCCCAAGGCCCCGCCCCAAAAGCCGCAGTTGCCCTACACGGAAGCAGACCGCTACTGCCCCACACTCTCCGTAACAGGCTATGCCGCACAGTGTCTGCGCAGCTTCACGGAATACTTCCCCCACTCCAAGCTGGAGGAACAGGTCAAGGCAGGCAAGGAGGTCTCTGCTTCCCTGTTGGGTGCCATCCTGCCCAACTGCAGGCAGGTCAAGGAAACCAAGGAACTGCTGCAGGACCTGTCCGACTACTTCCGAGCCAACGACACCGCATTCTTCCAAAATCCCCACAACGACGCCCCCATCCCCATCGGCAGTGACGTGCGGCTGTTTCTGACCTATGACGCGCAGCGCAAAGAATACATCGCTCCCCGCATGGATCTGTGGGAGCAGTGGGCAGATGACCGCGGCATCACAAACGAGCAGCTGCTGGCTATGCTGGTGCTGACTGCTGCTCAGGAACCGAGCTGCGACTATCTGCAGCAGTGCGGCGGGTATATCCGCAGCATATTCGGCGCGGGCTTCGAGGCTCCTGTGCAATACCCCTATCTCATTCAAATGCACCGCATCGCCCGCTCCCTGCTGCTGTATCGTCTGTCCGAAGAAACACGCACACAGCTGAGCGTCGCTCTGCACCTGTGGCTGTGCCGCTGCCTCCCCGATGGCATGTTCATCGGCGATGACGGAGCCCCCTTCCGCCAATATCAGGTAAACGGCCCTGTTTACATCAACTACGGCAAAGTAGCCCAATTCACCCGGCATCCCCAGCTGAATTTCCTTCTGCGGGAGCTCTGCTGCGAACAGGGAGAACTCCTCCCCGTGGCATTTCCTCTAATCATCGAGCTGGACCGCCGCAGAGGAGCAGCGGCAAAGACCTATCTGGAAAAGGGCCTCGGAAGAACCTTCCACAATGCCCTCGCCTCCCTCAACAGCAGCGAAAGCCTGTTCACCGAGCCCTTCCTCCGCCTTTACGGCCCGGGCCTTCACGCCAAGCACTTTCTTTTGGCCTACGACAGGGGAATCATCACCCGCGGGAATCTGTACTCCCTCATAATGGAGTTTAATCTCCTGCAGCAGCTACTGCTGACAGTGACCTCCGTATGTGCCGCAGCCCCCGACACCCATACCACCATCTCCGCCAAGGCACTGGCAAAATACAGCGGATATCAAATCCGCCGTATATACGAGGAATTTGTGGGTCCGGAGCAGCCTCTTACCCCCACCCAACAGCAGCGCATAGCCCTATGCCGCGAGGTTGCGGACACCTTGGTGCCCGTGGTGCTGGAATCGGAGCTGAACCGCAGCGAGGAACCTACGGAATTTTCCTATGCGGTCAAGGGCATCCAAAGCCTGTCGGGTGCGGAAACCTTTGTGCGGATCCTCCGCAGTCTGGGCAAGGACAAGCCCGACCGCGGTATGTACTATTACGGCGCAGGGAGCTCCCGCCGCAGCAGCCTAAGCTATCTGCTGTCCCGCTGCGCCCCCGCCCCCTCCGACACCGTGTCCACCCTGTCGGCACTGCTGGCAGGCACAGACATCTCTCGGCAGCAGCTCATTGAAGCCGCCCTGTACAGCCCCGACTGGATCGACCTCATCGGGGAGCATCTGGGCATTGAGGGTTTCAAATCCGCCTGCTACTACTTCATGGCACACATGAACGAGCGCTTCGACGACCGCAAGGCCTCCATCATTTCCCGTTTCACTCCTCTCACGGAGCAGGAGCTGAATCAAGGGGCCTTCGACCTGCAGTGGTTCCGCTCCGCATATGCGCAGCTGGGAGAAAAGCACTTTGCCATGATTTACGACGCCGCCAAGTACATTGCCGACGGCAACAAGCATACCCGCGCCAGAAAATACGCGGATGCGGCACTGGGTAAGCTGAACCGCGAGGAAACGGAAGAACTGATCCGCAGCAAGCGCAACAAGGAGCTGCTGATGGCCTACCCCCTCATCCCTCTGCAGGGAGAGGACGATCTGCTGCACCGCTATCTGTTCCTGCAGCAATTCCTAAAGGAAAGCCGCAGCTTCGGTGCCCAGCGTGCTGCCTCGGAAAAGCAGGCTGTGGAAAGCGCCCTGCAAAATCTTTCCATCAACGCAGGCTACGCCGACACCATGCGCTTGACCCTGCAAATGGAAAGCCGCATGCTGGATGACCGCAAAGACCTCTTTGAGGAGACCCCCGTTGGGGAATGGAGCTTCCGTCTTCACATTGACGAGCACGGCAGCCCCGAGATCCTGTGCAGCAAAAACGGGAAGACTTTAAAATCCATCCCCGCCAAGGCAAAGAAGGAGCCTCACGTTGTCCGTCTGACCGAAACCAAAGCCATGCTCACCGAGCAGTATCGCCGCACCCGCATCATGCTGGAGCAGGCCATGGAGGAAGAAACCGTCTTCACCCTCGGGGAGCTGCGAGGACTGTGGGAAAATCCCGTTGTGCGGCCCATGCTGGAAAAGCTTGTGTTCCGCACGGATGGGGGTATGGGGTGGTTTGACGGCAATGCACTCAAGGATTTGGATGGCAGTACCGTCACAGACCTGCTTGATGCATCTCTGACCCTCGCCCACCCCCTGCACCTGTACCGCAGCGGGCGCTGGTCGGAATTCCAAGGATACATATTCACCCATAAAATCGTGCAGCCCTTTAAGCAGGTGTTCCGCGAGCTGTATGTGAAAACCGAGGATGAGCTGCACAGCTCCCGCTCTCTCCGCTACGCAGGCAACCAGCTGCAGCCGAAAAAGGCCGCCGCTTGTCTGAAGGGCCGCCGTTGGGTGGCCGACTATGAGGCAGGGCTCCAGAAAATCTATTATCGGGAAAATATCGTGGTTACCCTGTACGCACTGGCGGACTGGTTCTCCCCCTCGGATATTGAGGCACCCACGCTGGAATGGGTGGAGTTCGCCCACCGCAAAACAGGAGCACCCATCCCCATGGAGCAGATTCCCGATGTGCTGTTCTCGGAAGTCATGCGGGATGTGGATATGGCGGTCTCCGTGGCTCACGCAGGCGGCGTAGACCCCGAAGCCAGCCACTCCACCGTGGAGATGCGTGCCGCCCTTGTGGAATACACGCTGTCCCTGCTGGGTATCTCCAACGCCGCCGTGGAAGGCAGCCATGTGATCATTCAAGGTACACGGGGCAAATACACCGTCCATTTGGGCAGCGGCGTAGTCCACCAAATCGGCGGAACCATGCTGAACGTGCTCCCTGTTCACTCCCAGCATCGAGGAAAGCTTTTCCTGCCCTTCCTGGACAGCGACCCCAAAACCGCAGAGATCATTTCCAAGGTCATCTTGTTCAGCGAGGACAAAAAGCTCAAGGATCCCACCATCCTCTCTCAAATTATCCAATAATTACGCACATAAAAAACAGGCATCCGCTTGGATGCCTGTGAGTCTGTCAAAATACTCCTTTGGAGCATTTTGACAGAGATGCCCCCGCTTGTGCGATGGGCCGGCAGGTCTGCTGCGCGCATAATTTGTCCGCATTCTGCGAACAAATTCCACACTTGCAGACCTATTTGTATTTTTCG
>JAFQDR010000108.1 GCA_017415945.1 Oscillospiraceae bacterium | reverse complement strand
TTCGGGAACAAGCGTATCTACATCGATAACATATGCGTCGTTACGACCGTTCTTTCTCCATCGTTCCATAAGAACACCCCCTGTTTCTTCTATTATACCAGAAACAGAGGGTGTGGTCTATTTTTTTGACAGGCTGGAACAGCCTCTGAGATTTCTCAGAGGCTGTTTTGCGTATTTACTTCTCTTGGAAAAATTCGATTTCTTCTCCCATGGGCCCGATGCAGAATGCAATACGTGCGGGTAGGGGAGGCTCGGAGGCGATGACAATGTCCTTGGGTGCAATGGTAATGGCGTAGCCCGCTTTGGACACAGCCTTCACGCAGGCATCCACATCGTCCGTTGCCAGAGCAATGTGCTGCCAGACACCCTGAGGCAGTGCTTCTGCACCATTGGAGAAGACTTCCAAGAGGCTGCCCCCCAGATCGTACATGATCCCCGCAGCCCAGCTGCGTACCACGGGAAGACCCAGAATTTCACCGTAGAACTTCCGAACCTCGTCAAACTGCTCCGAGGTCACGCACTTCATGCATACATGGTGCACGCCCTTGATCAATGCCATATCAATTCCTCCTTTTATACTTCGAGGTTTGCCAGTCTTTCAATGGCAGTGCGGTAAATATCCCGTGCCAGATAGATGTCTTCCAGATAGACGTACTCATCCTTCTGGTGTTCGGTTCCTTCTCTGTGGGGCTGCAGCATACCGTATGCCACAATACCGGGCATGGCACGGGCGTAGGTGCCGCCGCCAATGACCATGGGCTCGGTCATATCCCCTGTGAACTCACGGTATACATCAATCATGGCGGTGATGACCTTGCCGTTCTTGTCCATGTAAATGGAGGGGGTATATGCGGTGTTTTCCACAGCAATGCCGTAGGGTGCGGCAGCTGCTGCAATGGCACCCTGCACCTGCTCCAGATTGAAGGTCACGGGGCAGCGGATGTCAATGACCAGCTTCAGCAGCCCATCCTCGGTGCGGAGGGTGCCTGCATTCAGGGTCAGCTTGCCGCTCTGCTCATCCTCGAAGCCGCAGCCCATGAGACCGCCGTTGACGTCGAAGCCAATGTGCTTGTTGTAAAATTCCGCGAACTTACCGGGCAGCTCCGCCATGAGCTTGCTGATGGCGTTGGTGCCCTTTTCGGGGGTGGAGGCGTGGGCACTGATGCCCTCCGCAGCGTATTCCTTGCCGCCTGCCACTGCCTTTGCCCAAGCAGCGACCATGTTGCCTGCGTCGCCGCCTTCTGCCATATCCAGACCGCTTTCGGACACGGGCATGGTCAGTTCAAAGCGCATGATGCCCTTTTCCCCATAGATGGCGGGGAATTCCGCATCGGGGGTGAAGCCGAACACAGGCATTTCCTCATGCTCGCAGTAATACTGCATATCGGTCCACTCGCCCACTTCCTCGCACTGGCCCAGGATCAGGCGCACACGGCGGTTCAGCTTGACCCCCGCATCCTGCAGATCCTTCATAGCAAACAGCGCTGCCAGAGTGGGGCCCTTGTCATCGGAGGTACCGCGGCCGTAGAGCTTGTCCCCGCAGATCTCACCGAAGGGGTTGTGGGTCCAGCCTTCACCAACGGGAACAATGTCCAGATGGCCCAGCACGCCCACGATCTCGTCACCCTCACCGATTTCGCACCAAGCGATCTTGCCGTCACGGTTCACGGTGCGGATGCCCAGCTCCTCACTGAGCTTCAATACATAGTCCAGTGCTTCGCTTACCTTTTTGCCGTAGGGATGTGCTTCGTCGGCATCTACATATGCCACACTGTCAATGGCCAGCAGCCCCAGCAGGCTGTCGATAAATTGCTTATTATCCATAGTATTTCCTTTCGTAACAAAAGACCGCTGCAGCATATCACAGCAGCGGTCATGAGTTTCATAATGAGCCCGCCGCAAGGCTTATCTTCTTCTGCGGCTGGACTTGTGGTCTGCGTACATCTTATTGCCCGCAATACGGCTGTCGGATTCCTGCATAAAGGCCTTCAGCTTATCCTCAAAGCTGGCATCCCCGGAGCTGGTCTTGACCTCACCCATACGGCGGTCATCGGTGCGGGGTGCAGAGCTTCTGCGGGGAGGACGGGATTCAAAGCTGCCCTGATTGCTCTGGGCACCCTGTTCTCTGGGCTCACGCTTGGGGCCGTTAAATTCGCGACTGCCGCCTTCACGACCGCCCTCACGATTGCCGCCCTCGCGGTTGTTGTTGGAACGAGGTCTACGGGGAGCAGGCTGGGCCTGTGCTTCTGCCTGCTTCATGGACAGATTCACCTTGCCGCCGTCACCGATGCCGATGACGCGCACTTTGACCACTTGACCTTCCTTCACAAACTCGTTGATGTCGTTTACATAAGTGTTTGCGATTTCGGAAATATGTACCAGACCGTTCTTGCCGTCGGGCATGGCCACGAACGCACCGAACTTGGTGATGCCTGTTACCTTTCCTTCAAATACTTCCCCTACTTCCAGAGCCATATTAGCCTTTTATCCCCCTGTTTTCTTTTTCTCTCTTTTCCCTGCCCGATTCAATCGGCGCCACAGAAAATCAGTTCTCCCGGGTGCACCAGCCCCAGTCGGGTTCTGGCGATCCGCTCCATCACTGCGGCTTCCTCCGACTGTGCGAGTTCCCGCTCCAGTGCCTCGATCTCCGCTGTGACAGACTGCGTCTGCTGTATGAGCTCCAAGCGGTATTCCTCCGCCCGCATCAGGTTCCGCCACGTCCCTGCGATATTCCACAGAGCGTATATCACCATCATACAGATGACGATGATCGGAAGCCATCCGATCCTTTGGGCACGCATCCGAACTTCCCTCCTTTGTTGGGGTACGGTTTCGGAACAGGTGCCGCAGAATAAAACTATACCCATACATTTTAACCCAATCTTTACGTTTTGGAAAGAGATTTTTTGCGGTTTCCAAAAAAATTTCCGTCCATTTCTTGGGCAAATTTAACATACGACACAGCAGCTTCACCCCCGCGGTGAACACAGGCACCGTATAGCGGCTGCACAAGCGGCTGTAGCCCACAGCTCCGCAGACTGTGGCGGCGGGCATGAACAGCCGCAGCCGCCCGTTTGCCGTGGGCATCCCCAGTATGAACAGCCCCGCGCACAATGACCCGACAAAGAGAATGTCCGCCCACAGCCGTACCCTGCTCCCGCAGCAACGGCGGAATGCTCTGCATACATCATACAACAGTCCCGCCGCAACACCTGCCGAAAGAAATACCAGCGCCTGAAAAAGCTGTGCCCGGGGTGGATTTCCCATCAGCCGAACAGCTTCGCCCAGAAGCCGCCCACAGGTGCCGCTTCCTCATAGCACAGCTCCCGCACCATGCCGTCCACGCTGACCTCGCCGCTGTCCAGCGTGAGCTTGCCGATGTGCAGTCCCGTGCCGCGGATAATGAGATTGCCTTGGGCGGTGTGGGCAATGATCTCGTTCTCGTCAAAGCTGATCACGTCCTCCACTCCAGTCACGGACAGCTTTGTCCGATCCTCCATGATTACATGATGGGGCTTTGCCACAGGTCTGGTTTTCTCCTCAAATGCCATATTCATTCCTCCTCAGGTATAATTCCATTGGATTATATGCAAAATAGTTCCAAAACTTGTCCCAAGGAGCGGATTAAAATATGCCCCCCTTGCCTAAAAGGGGGGATGTCGCGCAAGCGACAGGGAGGATATACCATGAATACCAAACGAATCACACTCTGCATCGCTCTCGCCCTGCTGTTTATGGTCGGCACCTTCCGCACAGGCTGCCGCATCATCGTAAACGGCACCGTGCTGCCGGGGGTCTACGACCTTGCCGCCGCCCAAAAATGCGCCGCCATGGCTCGCCGTACCGCAGAGGAGATCACCCCGACCCGGGAGACACCGCCCTTTCGGCTGATCCCCGTGCTGTGCCACAGACGAGAGGTCACCGACGAGGTGCAGATGTATCATCTGCTGCTGGAGTCCTATGAGGGGGTGGAAAAGCTTTACGCCGTATCTGTACAAGGCAGGCAGGTGGGACTGCTGGATGATCTGTGGGAGGTGAGCGCACTGCTGAAGGAATACCCCGCTGGCAGCATCCAAATCACGCACATCTACTCTCATCCCGAAGCCGCCGACTCGCTGCGGTATGTGCGGGCGGCACTCATGGAATTGCAGGGGGAAACGGTTGATTTCTAATGGACGGGAGGGTACAATGGAGAAAAGGAGTGATGTACCCAATGACCGATCTGGAAAAGCTGCTGGCAAAGGACCAAATACGGGAGAGCATTTATCTGTACAGCCGCTGTATGGACCGCTGCGACAACGACCTGTGTGACCTGATCTTCACCGAGGACAGCTCCCTGCACTATCCCCCCGACTTCGAGGGCACGGGGCGGGAATTCTGCGCATGGGCAGAGGGCAACCACCGCCGTATGTACGACTACACCTCCCACCAATACACCGATGTGATCATTGCCTTCAAAAGCGACACCGAGGCCGTCAGTGAGACCTATGGGATCTTGAGTCTGTTTGGGAAGGAAGGCGCCATGGGTGCCAAGCCCAATAAGCGAAAGGTGCTGACCATCCACAACCGCTATATCGACCGCTGGAGATTGTGCGAGGACGGACGCTGGCGCATTTGTGAGCGGTATATGTGCAATGAGCAGAACAACCTGACAGACGTGGGCTACTACGCAGGCAGCCATTTGAGCCGCCGAGACAAGGAAGATTTGGTCTACAAATTTTTCAGCTCGCACTGACATAATACGTACCATTCTGCTTTTGCCCGGTTTCGTTTCTTCCCATGATAAACGAATACAGAAAAACACGGATGCGAAAAATCGCATCCGTGTTGTTTTACTTGCGGCCATTTTAGATTTATGCGTGTAGGGGGCGGCGCCCACGACGCCCCTCATAATCTTGCATTGGCACTTCAATCAGTGGGGTAGGGCCGCCGAGGGCGTCGGCCCCTACGAACGATTGAAATACAATCCCACAACCGTCAGCACCCCCGCAGGCAGCAGGAAATATACAGCGTTCACCAGCACCCAATATCGGAATGGGGCGGAGTTCAGTGTGGTGTTGTAGGTGTGCCAATCCAGCCCCGTTTTCACAAAGAACACGAGGACAAGGATAACGGCAATGGTACAAAGGATTTTGGATTTGTTCATAGTGTATCCCCCCTGTCGCTTGCGCGCCCCCCCTTTAGGCAAGGGGGGCTTATTAAGTAAGGGCGAACTTCGTTCGCCTGCTTCCGCAATAACGTTACCGTGCAGCAGCAAAACGAATTGCAATACGTCCGTACGAGCTGAAAAAACCGCAGGGATATCCCCTGCGGTTTTTGTTTACACGTTAGCCAGTGCGGTTTCGTAGTGCTTCTTGGTCTTGTCGTCGAAGCAGACCATACGCACCCGTTCGATTTCGGGATGATCCGCCAGATATTCTTTGATGGTGGTGATGGCAATGACGGAAGCCTTATCCAAGGGGAAGTGGTACACCCCTGTGCTGATGGAGGGGAAGTCCACGGTCTTGCAGCCGTATTCACTTGCCAGCTCCAAGCAGGAACGGTAGCAGCTTGCCAGCAGTGCGGGCTCATTGCTCTTGCCCCCGTGCCACACAGGGCCGGGTGTATGGATGACATACTTGGCAGGCAGCTTATAGCCCTTGGTGATCTTGGCCTTGCCTGTTTCGCAGCCGTTCAGGGTACGGCATTCCTCCAGCAGCTCGGGGCCCGCGGCACGGTGAATGGCGCCGTCTACCCCGCCGCCCCCCAGCAGCTTACAGTTGGCAGCGTTGACAATGGCATCCACAGCCTGCTTGGTGATGTCTCCCTGAATGATTTCGATGATACCCATATTATCTCTCCTTTGCAACATTCGCTCTGACCATGCCGATGGTCACGGGAAGGTCTATGGTTTCCGCCTTGAACCGGGCTGCGGTGGCAATGACCGCACCGATGCTCTCCATGCCCTGCAGGTTCACCCGCTGCACTTCCTCATTGACGGAGGAGGTGCAGTCGGACAGCACCACGGTATTGTAGTCCAGACTGATGGCGTCGAACACGGTGGCGCGGATGCAGTTGGGGGTAGTGGTACCCGTGACAACGACGGTATCGATGCCCTGTCTGCGCAGGAGGCTGTCCAAATGGGTGTTGAAAAAGGCGGAATAGCGAGGCTTGAACAGCACTGTATCCCAAGGCAGCACCTCAAAGCCCTTGGGCATATTCCAGCCAATGGGGCTTTCGGGTCCGGAGCAGGGCTTGCCCCCCTGCTTCCACGCATAGTAGCGGGTGAACTCCACATCGCTGCCGTCCTTGGCGTAGCGGCGGATGACGAAGTACACGGGAATCCCCAGTTCACGGGCCTTCCGCTGCACCGCGATGCAGGCGGGCACCGTATCCTGTGCCGTGGGGATATAGGTGGGGGATTCGGGATTCAGAAATCCCTCCTGCATATCGATGACCAGCAGAGCAGTCTTATTGGGATTCAGCTTCATATCGTTCTCTCCTATCGTTTGAGAGTGTGCCTTCCCCAAAAACCAAGAGAAAGGGTCTAAAAGGGGAAGGTTCTATATTATTCGGACTGTACGTTTACCTTGCCGTCGATGACGGTAACGAACACCTTGCTTACGTTGCCGCGGCGGCGGTCCACCATTTCCGTGGCAACCGCATCCTCGATCTCACGCTGGATCAGGCGGCGCAGGTTACGGGCACCGTATGCCACGCTGTAGCCCTTTTCCACCAGATAGTCGGGAACGGATTCGTCGTAGGTAAATTCGATCTTCTTGTCTGCCATAGCCTGTGCGGTCTCGCCCAGCATCAGAACGGCAATATCACGGAGGTTTGCTTCGCTCAAGGCATTGAAGCAAACGATCTCATCCACACGGTTGATGAACTCGGGCCGCAGGAATTCACCCAGAGCCTTCATGCTCTTTTCACGGCTCATGTCGGTGAGGCTTGCCCCGAAGCCCAGAGAGCCGCTCTTGGAGTTGCTGCCCGCGTTGGTGGTCATGACAATGACGGTATTTTCAAAGTTCACCACTCTGCCCTGGGCGTCGGTAATGTGACCGTCGTCCAAAATCTGCAGCAGGATGTTCAGCACATCGGGGTGTGCCTTTTCGATTTCGTCAAACAGCACCACGGAGTAGGGGCGGCGGCGAATCTTTTCGGTGAGCTGCCCTGCCTCGTCATAGCCCACATAGCCGGGAGGAGAGCCTACAATGCGGCTGACCGCGAACTTTTCCATAAATTCGGACATATCCAGACGAATCAGAGATTCGGGGGAATCAAACAGGTCTTCCGCCAGGCGCTTCACCAGCTCGGTCTTGCCCACGCCGCTGCCCCCGACGAAGATGAAGGACAGGGGCTTGCGCTTGGCCTGCAGGCCTACACGGCTGCGCTTGACGGCTGCGCACACGGTGTCCACCGCTTCGTCCTGCCCAATGATGTGGGACTTGAGGCGTTCGTTGAGGCCCGCCAGACGAACGAACTCGTCTTCCTTGATATTGGCTGCGGGGATCTTGGTCCACAGCTCAATGATACGGGCAATGTTGTCGGCGGTGAGCTTGGGTCTGCCCTTGGCCTTCAGCTGCAGCAGCTCGTCGTTGAGCTGCATGGTCTTGCTGCGGATCTCCGCCAGACGGGCGTAATGCTCTCCTTCGGTGTCTGCCAGCAGCAGCTCCTGCTCCTTGGCATAGTCCGCCAGCTCCTTTTCCACCATCATGCGGCGGGTCAGCTCACGATCCTTCAGATTCACATCGGAGCAAGCCTCGTCGATCAGGTCGATTGCCTTATCGGGCAGGAAGCGGTCGGTGATGTAGCGTTCGGACATGGTCACCGCCAGACGGCACATTTCGTCGGAGATGTCCACCTGATGATAGTCCTCGTAATAGCCCTTGATGCCCAGCAGGATCTCGATGGAGTCCGCGATAGAGGGCTCGGCTACGGTCACGGGCTGGAAGCGGCGTTCCAGAGCGGTGTCCTTTTCAATAAACTTGCGGTATTCCTTAAAGGTGGTGGCACCGATGACCTGGATCTCACCGCGGCTCAGTGCGGGCTTCAGAATGTTGGCGGCGTTCATGCTGCCCTCCGCATCCCCCGCACCCACAATGTTGTGGATCTCGTCGATGACCAGAATCACGTTTCCCTGCTTCTTCACCTCGTCAATAAGGCCCTTCATGCGGGACTCGAACTGACCGCGGAACTGGGTGCCTGCCACAAGGGCGGTCATATCCACCAGATAGACCTGCTTTTCCCGCAGCTTGTAGGGCACCTGACCCTTGGCGATGGCCATGGCCAGACCCTCCGCAATGGCGGTCTTGCCTACACCGGGCTCACCGATGAGGCAGGGGTTGTTTTTCTGACGGCGGTTCAGGATCTGGATGACACGCTCCAGCTCTTCCTTTCTGCCGATCATATTGTCCAGCTTCCCTTCACGGGCACGCATGGTCAGATCGATGCAGTAGCCGTCCAGGAACTTCTTCTTGCCGGGGCCCTTGGGCTTCTTCTCGCTTCCGGAGGCCTTGCCGTGGTCGGGCTTGGGCATATCGGGCATATTGCCGCCGTTTGCCCCGCCGAACAGACGGTTCATAAAGGGGAAGGTGGCGGTCTTACCGCTGTCCTCCTCGTCCTCGTCATCGCCGCCCATACCCTCGGGCAGACCGCCGCCGAACATAGAGCCCAGCTCACTGAGGGCACCGGTCATTTCGCTTTGCAGGGAATCCAGATCCTCCTCCGCAATTCCCATTTTTTCAAAAATATCATCAATGGGCTTGATTCCCAGCTGCTTTGCGCACTTGAGACACAAGCCCTCGTTCTTGGACTCACGTCCGTCGAACTTGGTTACAAATACCACCGCGGGGTTCTTCCCGCAGCGAGCACACAGTTGAGGCTGCATATATTCAATCTCCTAATTATTTATTACACACCAAGGAAGAAGGACACAACGCCGATCCTCTCGAACAAGCGGGCTACTACAGTACTGCTTATGGTATCTTCCCCAATCAGCAGACCCATAAACTTCAGCACCCACACAGCAAGCATTCCCATCAGCACGCCCCGCATAATGCCCACAATGGCACCGCCGATCTCATCCACTTCCTCCATATTGGGCAGGCGGAAGGAGATATTGGGGATGTTGCCCAGCACGGTCAGGAAGATCAGAATGATCATAAAGAACAGTGCCACAGCCCCCGCAAACACCACCGTATTGCAGGTGACATCAATGATGGCAAGGCGGAGCCCTACATTGTTGGCGGCTTGGTAATCCATTACATCCCGGGCCAGCTTCTCGGCAGTGGGCTCGTAAACGCCCATGCACATAAAGGTCATTTTCGCAACCTCAAAGGCCTTTTGGGGATCGTTGGCAACAATGTCGCCGATGGAGTATTCATCCACATCATAGCCCAGACGCCGGGGCACATCATCGGAGATCACCGTCTCGATAAAGCCCCCCGCAAAGGGCTTCACTGCGGAAACCACCTCGAAGGAAACGGTATGGGCAATGACGGTAGCCGCATATAGGGAAACCAGCAGGCACAGCACCGCACCGATTTCGTTGATGAGACCTTTTTTATAGCCGTTGTACGCGCTCAGCAGCACCACAGCCAGCAGGATCAGGTCAATGATCCACTTCATCATAAGTAGCAACCCTTTCTTATTACAAGGTACTTGGCACTCTATTCGGGACAAACCGCCCCATATAACAGATATACCATAAAATTATGAACAAATAAAGATATCGAAAAATATACTTCCTTTTTAGCCTCTCCTTTTAAGGAGAGGTGGGCCGAGCCTGCGAGGCTCGGAGAGGTCTACCTCTCAGTCATCCGCTCGTTCCTCGCGTCTGACAGCTCCCCTTCAAAGGGGAGCCTTTTATTTGAGCATCATTTCCCCCACTTCGCCATCATACCAGATTCTGTTCATGTACAGACCCTGCGGGGGCATGGTAGGCCCCGTCAAACGGCGGTCGCCGATTTCCAGCAGATGGGGAATTTCCTCGGGCTCCAGCTTCCCGTGGGATGCGTAGACACAGGTACCCACAATGGCGCGGACCATATTGTACAGAAAGCCGTCGGCACACACCGCCAGGGTGATGATGTCATCCTCTTGGGTCACCTCGCACCAGTACACCGTGCGGACGGTGGTGCGGGTCTCGGTGCCTACGCTGCGCACCGCACGGAAGTCGTGGGTACCTACGAAAGCGTGGGCTGCCCGCTGCATACGGTCAAAGTCCAGCTTGGAGGGGTAAAAGCACACACGATTTTGCAGAAACGGATCGCGGATCCGTGAATTTTTGATTTTGTAAATATACTCCTTCTTGATGCAGGAGCCGATGGCGTTGAAGTCCTCGGGAGCTTCGCAGGCATCTGTCACCGCAATGTCCGCAGGCAGACGGGAATTGACTGCCAGAGGGATGCGGTCAATGGGGATGCGGGAATTGGTGCGGAAGTTGGCGCAGTAGCGGTTGGCGTGGACCCCCGCATCGGTACGTCCGCAGCCCACTACCTTGATGGGCTCCCCGCAGATTTTCGTCAGTGCCTTCTCCAAAGTCTCCGCCACGGTGACCTCGGTCTTCTGCACCTGCCAGCCATGGTAAGCAGACCCGTCATAGGTCAGGCGCAATGCGATATTTCTCATAAGCCTATCACCTGCAATCCGATCATCAGTACGATCAGCAGCACACCGAAGCCCAAAGCAGCATAGTCGCCACCCTTGAACCGCAGCTGCTTCATGCGGGTACGTCCCGCACCGCCGTTGTAGCAGCGGCTTTCCATAGCAATGGCCAGCTCGTCGGCGCGGCGGAAGGCGGACACGAACAGGGGCACCAGAATAGGCAGCAGAGCCTTGGCTCTGTCCATAAGGCTGCCTGTTTCGAAGTCGGCACCACGGGCCTTTTGTGCGGACATGATCTTGTCGGTTTCTTCAATCAGCGTGGGA
Source organism: Oscillospiraceae bacterium (assembly GCA_017415945.1). Next base: position 58,809 of record JAFQDR010000108.1, on the reverse strand, counting down.
ATGAAGCGCAGGGCCATGCTCATCATCATGCTCATTTCGTGCACGGGCACCTTCAGCTTCTTCAGGGGATTCAGCAGCAGCTCCATACCGTCGGTCAGTGCCACAGGGGTGGTGGTGTAGGTCAGCAGGAAGGTGCCGCAAATGAGCATCACAATGCGCAGCACCATAAACACCGCGCGGATAATGCCTTCATAGGTGATCTTCAGCTTCCACACCTGCACCAGCACGGTGCCGTCGGTGTAGAACACGTTCAAAAGTGCCGTGAGCACGATAATGAGCACCACGGACTTGAGCCCACGGAACATGGACTTGGGGGGCACCTTGCTCAAGGCAATGAAGCCTGCAGTGACAGCGATCATCACCGCGTAGCCCACGAAGCCGCTCGCCAGAAACAGGGCAATGATATACAAAATCACCATGATGAGCTTGGTGCGGGGATCCAGACGATGGACGAAGCTGTCCCCGGGGAAATACTGCCCTAAGGTAATATCCTTCAGCACAGGCCATCCCCCTTTCTCGCCAGCAGTAGCTTGCTCAAATAGGATGTGGTGTACACAGATTCGGGGATGTCAATGCCCCGACGGCGCAGCTTCATGGCGATCTCCGTTGCCACGGGCACGGTCAAGCCCATAGCCGTCAGCTCCTCGGGACGGGAGAACACCTCTTGGGGAGTGCCGTCCATGACGATCTTCCCGTGGTTGAGCACCACCAGACGGTCGGCAATGCGGGCCACATCGTCCATGGAATGGGTCACCAGAATGACAGTGGAGCCCGTAGTGCGGCGATAGTCCTCGATGTTGCGGAACAGGCTCTCTCTCGCCTGAGGGTCCAGACCTGCGGTGGGCTCGTCCAGCACAAGCACACCGGGGCGCATGGCAATGACCCCCGCAATGGCCACACGGCGCTTCTGCCCGCCCGACAGCTCCAGAGGAGACTTGTCGAACAGCTCCTCGCCGATGCCCACGAACTTAGCAGCCTCACGGACACGCTCGTCCACTTCCTTGGGCTTCAGCTTTTGATTTTTGGGGCCAAAGGCAATATCCTGATACACGGTCTCCTCAAACAGCTGGTATTCGGGGTACTGGAACACCAGACCCACCTTGAAGCGCACATCTCGGGTAGCGGGTTTGGAGGCAAAGATGTCCTTGCCCTCGTAGTACACGGTGCCCGCGGAGGGGCGCAGCAGCCCGTTGAGATGCTGGATGAAGGTAGACTTCCCCGAGCCCGTGTGCCCAATGAGCCCCACGAACTGACCTTGGGGAATTTCCAAGTTGATATTGTCTATGGCTGTATGTGCAAAGGGAGTGCCCACGCTGTAACGGTGGGTCAGCCCTTCAATTTTCAAAATCGGTGTCATACAATTTCCTTTCCGTTCTCAAAGAGAACCGGAGAGATGTCGTTTCGGTGTACCTTCCCCTGGAGGGGAAGGTGCCCCGAAGGGGCGGATGAGGTGTAGGCGGCAAAGCCGCCGTTGATTTTAATTTCGCCGCCTATTGCGGCGACCACCTCATCAGTCAGCCATTCGGCTGCCAGCTTCCCCTCTATGGGAAGCCACTATGCTTTTTTCAACTCTCACAAAATATTTTTGCGATCTCCTCCACGCAGTCGTCCACGGACAGGGCCTCCATGTTCAGGCCGCAGCCACCCAGATTCATGCGGTGGATCAAATCGGTGGTGGCGGGTACGGTGAGCCCGTGGCTGCGGAGCATATCCACTTGGGCAAATACCTGCTTGGGGCTGCCGTCGGCAACGATGACCCCGTCATCCATAACGATCAAACGGTCGGCATCCACGCACTCCTCCATATGGTGGGTGATGTGGACAACGGTAATGCCCTGCTCACGGCACAGTCTCGTGACGGTCTTGATGACCTCGCTGCGCCCCACAGGGTCCAGCATAGCGGTGGCCTCGTCCAGCACGATGCAGTCGGGGCGCATGGCAATGACCCCCGCAATGGCCACACGCTGCTTCTGTCCCCCCGACAGCAGATGGGGGGCGTGCATACGATAGTCGTACATTTCCACCAGCTTCAAGGCCTCATCCACTCTCTGCCGAATCTCCTCGGAGGGAACCCCCAGATTTTCGGGAGCGAAGGCCACGTCGTCCTCTACGATGTTGGCGACAATCTGGTTATCGGGGTTCTGGAACACCATGCCCACGGTGCGGCGGATGTCCAGAATACGCTCGGGGTCGGAGGTATCCATACCCGCCACGTACACCTTGCCCTCGGTGGGCTGCAGAATGCCGTTGAAGTGCTTGGCGAGGGTACTTTTCCCCGAGCCGTTGTGACCCAAAACCGCCACAAAGCTGCCCTTCTCAATATGGAGAGACACATCCTTGACGGCAGCGGTGTCCATATCGGGGTATTGATATGTCAAATGTTCTACTCGAATCATAGAAACGGTTTCCTTTGTTTAGTATGCCACAGGCGGGCGAACAGTGTTCGCCCCTACACCTGCTTCGCAGAATTTTTCGGCGGCGCCGCAAAACAAAATTCAATCGATTTTTCGCGCCGGCATGTACGAAGCGAAAAATACTTCTCAGGTTTTTAAGTGTATGAGCATAGCGAGTGCGCGCATAAAACCTGTCTGCTCATCGCCGTTCGGCGGGAGCATTCTCGAAGAAGCTCCGCAAGGAGGTTCTTCGAAAGCGCAGCGCGCTTATATTTCCCAGTGGCAGGCGGAGCCGCAGGGCAACACCAGACCCGTGTCCTTCACGGGCAGACCCAGCTCACGGCTTTCCGCATGGCCTCTGCCGTACTTCTTGGTGAAGACGCTTTCGGCGATGTAGGTCAGCACACTGGGGGACAAACCGGTGGTGTAGGAGCTGATGATGACAAACAGAGGCTCGTCGGACAGCACCTTGCTGACCAGCTCCACGAAGGGCCACAGGCTTTCCTCCAGCTTCCAGATCTCACCGCTTGGGCCTCTGCCGTAGGAGGGAGGGTCCATAATGATGGCATCGTACTTGTTGCCGCGGCGAATCTCACGCTCCACGAACTTTGCGCAGTCCTCCACGATCCAGCGGACGGGACAGTCGATGACCCCGCTGGACTGGGCGTTTTCCTTGGCCCAAGCCACCATGCCCTTGGCCGCATCCACGTGGGTGACATGAGCACCCGCCTTCAGGCAGGCAACGGTGGCGCCCCCTGTGTAGGCAAACAGGTTCAGCACCTTAATGGGACGGCCCGCGTTGCGGATCTTATCCATGGCATAGTCCCAGTTGGCAGCCTGCTCGGGGAACAGCCCCGTGTGCTTAAAGTTCATGGGCTTAATATTAAAGGTCAAATCCTTGTAATCAATGGTCCAACGCTCGGGGAGACGGCTCTTGTTCCACGCACCGCCGCCTGTATTGCTGCGGGCATAGGACGCATCGCGGGTCTTCCACTTGGGATTCCTGCGGGGTGTGCTCCAAATAGCCTGGGGGTCGGGACGTACCAGATGGTAGCTGCCCCAGCGCTCCAGCTTTTCACCGTCGGAGCAGTCCAGCACTTCAAAATCCTTCCAATCTTCAGCGATCCACATATTCTAAACACCTCATGTATATGTTGAAAGTTACACGTATCCAATATAATGACATTATATTATATCATTAAATATAGAAAAAGGGAATGATTTTTTCAGTCGGCAGAAACATTTTTGCAGAAATGTCCGTGAAACACCGCAGTTTGTCATCCCGAGCCTGCGAGGGATCTCAACTCTAAGGACGGTGCAACGGCGAGGACACTCTGCAATGGCAAAGCCCTTGAGATCCTTCGCTTCGCTCAGGATGACAAGGTGCGATGCAAATCAAAAAACCGAGAGAGCGTTTGCTCTCTCGGATTTTGTCACCTCATATAATACTTGGCCGCAGCCATATCCACCACGATGGCGTGGTATTCTCCCTTGTACAGTCGATCGAAGATGACCTCGCTGCCTTCCTCACTGACCGCCAGCACACCTGCGGTGGTTTTCAGCTCGGTGGTATTGAAGGCCTCCCTGTACTTGGGTGCTTCGTTCATGCCGATGGTGGCTCCCGCCAGCTTGCGGATGCTGCCCATGCCGCTGCCCGCCAGAGATACCAGCACCACGCCGCCGTCCATATAGGGGCAGCGCACGGAGAAGGTGGTCTCATTGGGGTTCAGCAGCATACCGCCCCAGACCACGTCCGCATTGCCGGAGTACAGGTGCACAAAAGCCTTTGTCTCATCCTCCACCTCGCAGAACTTCAGCTGCCAGCCCAGCAGGTCGCACACCGCGCGGCACAGCTCCACATCAAAGCCCATGTACACATCATTGCTCTTGTAGCTCATGGGGAAGTTGTCGGGGTCCAGCCCCATGATCAGGCTGCGCTGAGGAATATCGCCAAGCTTGGCCAGTGCCTCCGCATCCTTGCCAAAATTGGTGATGCCTGTATCGCTGAACCAGCGGGCCTCCAGATCCGTGATTCTGCCGTTGGCGGCCAGCACCTTCAGGGCCGCCTCCACATAGTCCGCAACGGGGTCATCCGCACGGAAGCCGATGGCGTACTTCCCTTCCGACAGGGTCGCGATTTGTTTATATGCACCGCCTGTTTTGCCGCAGCCGCACAGGGTCAGCCCCATGCATACAGCCAAAACAAGCGTAATCAGTCTTCTTCTCATAGCTTGCTCCTTTATCCTTATCATTCCACCGACATAGCATACATGACAATGGTGGTGTTTTCAAGTGGGAATCTGCTAATTCGGACGATGAAATTTTGGTTTTGTTTCCAGCCGCAGGGCGGCCGCTTGCTGCCGCCGCAAAAAATCTTTTGCCGTCGTAGGGAGCGTCGTCCCCGACGCTCCGTGACGAAGTGGGACAATTGCCAATCACCGTAAAAACGTACAGAGTCCAACTTCAGCGAAAACGGAGCGTCGGGGACGACGCTCCCTACGATTCAGCAAACCGTTGGTGCAGCAATGATTCCCCTAAAACGAACAACGGGGACAATAAAGAGTCCCCGTTGTCTTATTTCATTATTTTGCCGTTGGCAGCAGCACATCTGCCTTGAACAGGTCGCCGTCGATGGTGATGCGCACTTCACCGCCCATGAGCTTGGCAAGGTTCTGGGCAATGCTCAGTCCCAAGCCGCTTCCCTCGGTATTGCGGGAGCTGTCTCCGCGGACGAAGCGCTCCATGAGCTCCTCGGCAGAGATATTCAGGCTCTCTCGGGACATATTCTTCACGCTCAATACCGTGAACTCGCCCTCACTGCGCAGCTCCATGTACACGCGGGTGTTGGGCATGGCGTACTTGCACACATTGGACAGGAGATTATCCACAATGCGCCACACATACTTCCCGTCCGCCCAGACGTACATCTCGCCCTCGGGCTGACGGAGGATGGGCTGCAGGTGATGCTCCATAAGCCGCCCCGCATATTCCGCCCGGGACTGCTCCAGCAGCTCCGTAAGATTCACCCGCTCGGACTTCACGTTCAGTGCACCGCTGGATGCCTTGGAGGCTTCCACAAGGTCCTCAGTCAGCTTCTTCAGCCGTGCGGACTGTCTGTCCAGCACCTCCACATATTCCGCCGCGCTGCCCGTCAGCTCCTCCTTCTTCAGCAGGTCCACGTAATTGACGATGCTGGTGAGGGGGGTCTTCAGGTCATGGGACACATTGGTAATGAGTTCGGTCTTCATGCGCTCGGAGCGAAGCTGTGCGTCCACACTGCGGCTTAGACCGTCGCCGATGCGGTTCAGGCACTCTGCGTGCTCCTTAAAGTCCAGATACAGATTCTTGGTGTCGATGCGGTGATCCAGATCCCCGTCGGCGATGGTACGGGCACCTGCCTGCAGCCGCTTGAGCATGAGGCAGATAATCATGAGTGCGAGGAATCGGACAATGTGCCACAGGAAGGCAAAGAATACACCTTCACCATATTGGGCATTGGCGGCGTAGAACACAAATTCCACCGCGCCGATGCCACCCAGAATGACCGCAGCCTTCCAAATCAGAGGGATGGACACAATGGCCTTGCGGACACCGCCCCAGATGCGCTTGCAGACGCGCCAACACCATTTCAGCGCCTTGACACACCACTTCCATGCCCATACGCAGAGCTTCCAACACAGGCAGTTTTTCCACCAGCCTTTGACCTTCACGCGGGCAGCAATGGAATGCAGCACACCCACCAGCAGTGCCACGCACAGGGCAGCCGCAGCGGTGCAGCCCTTAATGGCAAGCTCGAAGAACTCCAGATTGACTTCCAGTCCGTTGTAGTACAGGGCTTCCATAGTGATTTCCGAAGCTACAAATACCACACAGCCTGCGCCCACTGCCAAGCAGCAGACACCTACGAACCACACGTCCCAGGGCAGACGACCTGTACCGTTGGCTTCGTATGCGCCGTCTTCATTGCGCTTGCCCGCCAGCACCAGCAGGATGGCCAGCAGCACCAGACCGCCGATGCCCAGACCGATGGCATTCTCCACATTGTCCTCTCTGTAGGATGCGTATTCCATGACACGGTCATACAGGGCAGAGTACCCATCTGCCACGGTCATTTCCTCAAGGATGTAGCCGCGGATGGCATATTCCTCATAGCAGGCAGCGTACAGTGCTTCCCGCTCCTCGTCCGTCAGCTTCTGTACCTCCACCAGCTGAGGCTTGGGGGTAGGTGCGGGCGTAGGCGTGGGCTTGGGGGTAGAGACGATGGTCGTCGTATCCGTCTGCACGCGAGGGGGAGGGGTAGTCTCCACCATGTAGTAGCCTTCCCCCGTCATGATCAGGTTCAGGTTTTCATCAAAGAACGAACCGCTTTCGTCCCGATACGCAAAGGGCTCGGGGAAGCCCTCACTGGGGTCGATGGGGAAATAGGTGATTCCATCCACAACAATGGTATGATTGGAAGGATTCTCCGTTTCTGCGGACTCTGTAACCACATGGATGAAATTGCCGTTTTCATCGTAATACTTGCCGTTGTAGGCAATGACGTTGCCATATTCGTCGTAGTAGTTGCCGTAGTCATCATAAAATGCGTACTGCTCGGGCATCTTGTGGGATTCGGGCACGGGGTAGATGGTGCCGCCCACACCCTGCAGGGCTACGTCGTTTTCATAGTCGTATGCCCACTCCCGCTCCATGGCTTCCAGACGCTGACGGTCCAGCTCGGTGCCGATAAACCGCTGCTCCCAGTCATAGTCGGTGGCAATGGTGGGCTCGCCGTTGTAATTGCCGAAAATTTGTTCCTCACCAACATACACCGCAAAGCGGAAGTTGGTGGTTTCGGGATTGAACAGGGCCTCGTAATCTGCCAGCTCCTGCTGTGCCCACTTGGGAATGTCATCTTCCTTCACGTCCGCATACTGCTTTTGCAGGAAGAAATAGTCCGTTGCCTGCCGGGTCTGATTGTTCATGTTAATGTTCAGCACCGCACCTGCCCAGTCACGGGCATCCACCACGGTGAAAGCAATGCCAAATACCGCATGGTAGGCGCAGCCCGTCAGCAGGGCAATGACGATCAGCCCGATGATGAGCTTGCCAATGGCACTTCCTCGGAATGTTTTCATGGTATCGCCTCCTTATTTCAGTGACTCAATTTTATAGCCGTGACCCCAGACCACCTTGATATAACGGGGGTTGGAGGGGTCGATCTCCAATTTTTCACGGAGATGCCGAATATGTACCGCAACGGTGTTTTCCCCACCCATGGGACTGTCCTTCCACACCTCACGATACAGCTGCTCCGAGGAGAACACCTTGCCGGGGTTCTGCATCAGATAGTGGAGGATGCTGTATTCCAGAGGGGTCAGGCTCACGGGCTCCCCGTCCAGAGTGACGGATTTGGACTCGTGATCCAGTCGGATGCCCCCTACGGTGAACAGGTTCTGCTGCTTTTGGGCACCGCCCAGAATGGCATAGCGGCGCAGATGGCTGCGGGCACGGGCGATGACCTCCATGGGCTTAAAGGGCTTGGTGATGTAGTCATCGGCACCCATGTTCAGACCAAGGATCATGTCCGCATCCTCGCTCTTGGCGGTCAGAAACAGCACGGGCACATTGCTGAACTCCCGAAGCTTGGCCACCGCGGTCAGGCCGTCCATTTCGGGCATCATAATGTCCATGAGCACCAGATCGATGCTCTGCTGCTGCATGATCTCCAAGGCCTGCTTCCCCGAGTAGGCGGGAATAACCCCGTAGCCCTCGGAGGACAGGTAGATATTCAACGCGGAAACGATATCCTTTTCGTCGTCGCAAACCAGAATGTTGTACATACGTCTCACCTCTTGACCCTATCATAACAGATTTGCCTTTAAGATAACAGACGGAAAGTTTTTAAGAATTGTTTAACATAGGGACAGGGGGACTGCTCTGTGTCTCACGGTAAAATGTCGCTATCGGTCAACCTTTCTCAAATGAGACACAGAACTGTACCCTGTCCAAATTTTCAGCATAGGTTTCTCTCCACCATGAGACAGGGTACAGGTCCATGTCTCAGTGAACTTTAAGCCTCCGAATCGCACCAAGCCGTGAGACACAGACCCGTCCCCGGTCTCACAGCTCGTACCCACAATCCCATTTTCGTTATGCGTAAGCACGATCGTTTTTGCGGCGCTCATCGCCCCCCTTCTTGCGTGCCTCCCCTGTGTATGCTACAATAAACGCAACACCGACCAAGGAGGAACGTCATGGAGTTTTCTGCATATTTCCCCGTTTGGAGCAAGCTGACGCTTCAACAGCAAACCCTGCTGCAGGAAAACACTGTACTGCGCAAAGCGTCCAAGGGCACCCCCATCCACAGCAGTACAGACTGCACAGGTCTGGTGCTGGTCCGTGATGGTCAGCTGCGCGCCCACATTCTTTCCGAAGGGGGACGGGAGATCACCTTATATCGTCTGTTTCCCCGTGATTTATGCCTGTTTTCCGCTGCCTGCATCATGAACAGCATTCAATTCGACATCCACATCACAGCAGAAAAGGACACGGAATTCTGGCTCATCCATCCCGATACGTTCAAACACCTCATGGAGGAATCCGCACCTGTGGCAAACCTTACAAGCGAGATCATGGGCAGTCGTTTTTCCGAGGCTATGTGGCTCATCGAGCAGATCCTGTGGAAAAGTCTGGACAAGCGCGTGGCCGCTTTCCTGCTGGAGGAATCTGTCATCGAGGAATCGGACAACCTGCAGATCACCCACGAAACCATTGCCAACCACTTGGGCACCCACCGCGAGGTAGTCACCCGTATGCTCCGCTATCTGCAAAACGAGGGCACGGTAAAGCTCTCCCGCGGCAGCATCGCAATCACCGACAAGCGAAAACTCCGCGCCCTTTCCGAGACATAATGCAGCAACCCCCGACGAATCCTTTCCGATTCGTCGAGGGTTCTTTTTCAATATTCCAATGCACCCTTATAATCCAAGATGCTGCCCAGATTCTTCACATTGCGGTATCCCATATCCAGCAGTCTGGATTCGCCGCGGCGGCTGCGCACCCCGCTCTGACAGTACAGGTAAATGGGAGCGCTGCGATCGGGAATCATTGCCGCCACCTGTTCGATTCCATGGAGAGGAACGTTCTTGCTGTTGGGGATGTGTCCGCTGCGGTACTCACCTTCGGTTCTCACATCCAGCAGCCATCCACGAGGATTGTCGGAAAATTCCGCAACACCGTGGTTAATATCGGGACCTTTAAAGAAGTTCAGAAAACCCATACGCACACCTCCTTACAGCAGATTCAGAATTCTCTGTTCGGGCATGGCACCTACGGCTCTATTGGTCACCTTGCCATCCTTGACCACCACCAGCAGGGGGATGCTCATAGCACCGTATTCTCTTGCCAGCTCGGGCTGTTCGTCTACATTGATCTTACCCACCACAATTTCGGGATGCTCTCTTGCGATTTTATCAATGATGGGGGAAATCATACGGCAGGGGCCGCACCAGGATGCCCAAAAATCCAGAAGCACAGGCTTATCGGACTGCAGTACCAGTTCACGGTAGTTATTTTTATCGATCTTCTTTACGGACATTATGTTTTCCTCCTTGTTTTCTTTTTCTGATTGTATCATATCAAAACCGCGAAATATCTTCTGTGATAAAATCACCGTTTTCCGACTTGCACGGATATTCTGCTTATGTCCATATAAACACATGGTAACGCTTTTGCGGTACTCGTCCTGCGTCACACGCCAACATATCGTTTCACCTCTGCACCCGTAGGGATACCCCTTGCAGGCGTCCTTTGCTGCGCACCGAAAGTCTCCTCCCTCGTAGGGGCGGATAGTATCCGCCCGATTAACGTCGCTCGCACTGCGCAGCTGCGGGCGGCTGATAGCCGCCCCTACGGGATGATGCCGCTAACCCCCGCTCCTTTCATTCACATTTAATAGAATACAGGTTGCACGGAAGTCCTTTTTTTGATATAATACATAGTTATAAAGAAAGGACAATGCTATGAAAGGAAAGTTTTGGGAAATTCCATCCCGCCCCATCGTCGCCGATGACTTTCGGGGCAATCGACCGCCTTTGCTGGAGGCGGTGCTTGCGCTGCGCAAAATTCCCGACAGAGATGTGGATGCGTTCCTCCATCCCTCATATAGTTCCCTTGGGGATGCCATGACCATGAAGGATATGCCTCAGGCCGTGGCCCGTATCCGTCAGGCAATCAAAAACAAGGAAAAGGTGGCCATCTACGGGGACTATGACGTGGACGGCATCACCTCCCTGTCTATCGTATACAGCTACCTCACCGCACAGGGTGTGGACTGCCTGCCCTATATCCCCGACCGCATCGACGAGGGCTACGGGCTCAATCACGAGGCAGTGGAGCACCTTGCCAACAGTGGTGTGACCCTCATCATCACCGTGGACTGCGGCATCACCGCCGCTGCGGAAACGGAATATGCCCGCTCCCGCGGGGTGGATATGATCATCACCGACCACCACGAATGCCGCGGCTTCACTCTGCCCAAGGCCGTGGCGGTCATCGACCCCAAGCGGGAGGACTGCGAATACGGCTTTGACGCACTGGCGGGCTGCGGTGTGGCCTTTAAGCTCATCTGTGCCTTGGACGGCGACCCCGAAGCCATGCTCCGCCGCTATGCGGACTTGGTGGCTGTCGGCACCGTGGCAGACGTAATGCCCATGGTGGGTGAAAACCGTTATTTGGTGCAAACGGGGCTGAAAAAGCTGACCGCGAATCCCCGCCCCGGTCTGGCGGCTCTCATCGCCAAGGCCATGGCACCGGGAAAGGAGATCTCCGCCTCCACCATCAGCTATACCCTTGCCCCCCGCATCAACGCCGCAGGGCGACTGGGCAAGACCTCCATCGCCGTAAAGCTGCTGCTGTCCGAGGATCGGGAGCAGGCTCTGGAGCTGGCGCAGGAGCTGTGCGATTTGAACGTGCAGCGCCAGCAGATGGAGCAGGATATCTGGAACGAAGCGGTGGAAATGGTCACCTCCCTGCATATGACAAACACCCCCTTGGTGCTGGCAAGCGAGACCTGGCACAAGGGCATCGTGGGGATCATCGCCTCCCGCCTCAGCGAACAGTACGCCGTACCCTCGGTTCTGATCTGTCTGGACGGGGATGACGGCAAGGGCTCCTGCCGCAGCTACGGCAACTTCGATCTGTTCGCCGCCCTGTCCGCCTGCTCCGAGCATTTGGAAAGCTTCGGCGGTCACGCACTGGCTGCGGGGCTGTCCATTCACCGCCGTGATCTGGACGCATTCCGTGCCAAGCTCCATCGGCATTATATTGACAATCCCCCCTCCCCCGTCCCCGACCTGCACTGTGAGCTGCTCATCGGCGACAGTGAGCTGCTGACCTTAGACTGCGTGGAGGCCATCGGGTTCATGGAGCCCTACGGCAACTCCAACCCCAAGCCCCTTATGTGCATGACAGGGCTGACTCTGGAGCAGATCACCCCCATCGGCGGCGGCAAGCATCTGCGGCTGAAGTTCCGCGGGGGCTCCCGTCTGTTCGACGGCATCTTCTTCGGTCACAGCTATTCGGATCTGGGATTGAAGCAGGGTGACCTTGTGGACGTGGCCTTCTCCCCCCAGATCAACCACTATCGGGATCAGTATACCGTACAGCTGCTGGTGTCCGATGTCCGCGCAAACGACCCCGCTCCCCTGTGCAGACGACTGCTGGGCGGCGAAATGCCCGCACCTCTGGAGGCAGCCCATCTGGTGCCCGACCGCAGAGAGCTGGCGGCACTGTGGCGCAGCTTCACAGCTGAGGGCGGCAGCATCTGTGTCTCCGTGGATGAGATCACCAAGCTGCATCCCGCAGCCCCCGCAAAGTTCTGCGCTTGTATGCGTATTTTCAACGAAGCAGGTCTGACAAAGGCCTCCTTCGTCAATGATATTTATACCGCCGCGGCTGTTCCCCGCAGCGGCAAAGCCGATTTGAACAGTACCCCCCTGCTGCGCCATCTCCGCAGCCACTAAGAGAGGTGTTATTATGACCCAAGCAGGTTTGAACGCCACAAAAATCAATATCACCCCCGACGAGGCCGTGCGGGAGAGTGCGCCCCAGTATTTCGCACTGGAGCAGAAAATCAAATCCGTATACCACAACCCCGATATCGAGCGCATCCGTGATGCCTACGAATATGCCGCCCGTGCTCATGCGGGACAGCGCCGTAAGGACGGGTCTGCCTATGTGACCCACTGCATCGCCGCGGCGGACATCTCCGTGGATATGGGGCTGGACGAGGACTCCATCGTAGCAGCTCTGCTTCACGACGTCATCGAGGACACCCCCGCCTCCCATGATATGGTGGCAAAGCGCTTCGGGGAGACTGTGGCGAATCTGGTGGAGGGTGTCACCAAGCTGACCCGTGTGCAGCTGGTCAGCAAGGAAGAGGCCCAGATGGAAAGTCTGCGAAAAATGCTCATGGCCATGAGCAAGGACATCCGTGTCATCCTCATCAAGATCGCCGACCGCCTCCACAATATGCGCACCATGCAGTACCAGCGTGAGGATAAGCAGCGCAGCAAGTCTCTGGAGACCATGGAGATCTATGCCCCCATCGCGCACCGTCTGGGCATGCAGAAGGTCAAGTGGGAGCTGGAGGATCTGTCCCTGCGGTATCTGGACCCCGTTGGCTACAAGGAGATCAACGACAGCATCGGTGCCCGTATGGATGAGCTGCAGGCCTTTATGGACTCCATGCAGAACCGCATCCAGAGCCGTCTGGCAGCCGAGGGCATTCAGGCCCAGGTTTACGGACGCATTAAGCATACCTACAGCATTTACCGCAAAATGTACGCCCAGCACACCAATCTGGCAGGCATCTTCGACCTGTGCGCCTTCCGTGCCATCGTGGACACCGTGGGGGACTGCTACCATGTGCTCGGCATCATCCACGAAATCTTCAAGCCCCTGCCCGGGCGCTTTAAGGACTATATCGCAACCCCCAAGCCCAACATGTACCAATCCCTGCACACCACCGTTATCGGTGCCGAGGGCATTCCCTTCGAGCTGCAGATCCGTACCCACGAAATGCACCAGATCGCCGAATACGGCATCGCCGCCCACTGGAAGTACAAGAGCGGCGACAAGGGTGTCAAGGTGGGGGACGAGGAGAAGTTTGCTTGGGTACGCTCTCTGCTGGAGACCCAGCAGGAATCCGACGATCAGGACTTCTTCCACAACCTGAAGGTGGATATGTTCGACGACGAGGTCTACGTCTTCTCCCCCAAGGGGGACGTGATCTCCCTGCCCGCAGGTGCCACCCCCATCGACTTTGCGTACGCCATCCACTCCGGGGTGGGCAACGCCATGGTGGGTGCCTCCGTCAACGGGCGCATCGTCACCTTTGATTATAAGCTGAAAAACGGGGACGTTGTGGAGGTGCGCACCTCCAAGTCCGCCCCCGGCCCCAGCCGTGACTGGCTGACGCTGGCAAAGAGCTCCTCCGCCAGAACCAAGATCAAGCAGTGGTTCAAGAAGGAAAAGCGAGAGGAAAACATCATGCGCGGCAGCGCCATGTTCGATGCGGAGCTGAAGCGCGCGGGGCTGACCCTGTCCGCCGTGCTGGATGAAAAGGCTCTGCCCCAGATTTTGAAGCGCCTGTCCTTCGAGACCATAGACGATATGTATGCCTCCATCGGCTACGGCGGCATCACCGCCATCCGCACGGTCAACCGTGTGAAGGACACCCTCCAGCAGCTGAAGACCATGCAGGCAGTGACGGAAAAGACCTCCGCCGCCAAGGACAAGGAGCTGGTGGAGCGCATCAACGAACAGGCGGAAAAGCGTGCCGCCCAGCCCCAGAAGGCCATCAACGGCGTTTTGGTGGAGGGCTTGGACAACTGCCTGATCAAGTTCTCCAAATGCTGCACCCCTGTTCCCGGGGACGAGATCATCGGCTTCATCACCCGCGGCGCGGGCATCTCTGTCCACCGCAAGGACTGCCCCAACTATCTCAAGCAGCTGGAAAACGGCGACCCCGCCGAAGCGGGACGCTGGATCAAGGTGCACTGGGCAGATACCGTCACCGACCGCTACACCACCACATTGAATCTGCTGGTCCGTGACCGTATCGGTCTGCTCATGGACGTGGCAGCGGCCCTGTCCACCCTGAACGTGAACGTGGTGTCCATCCAGTCCGTGACCAAGGGGGATACCGCCACCATCACCATGTCCATGGAGGTCAAGAACGCGGCGGAGATCAAGCTGGTCATGAACAAACTCAATTCCATCAAGGATGTTCTGGAGGTTTCCAGAGCAAGCGGAAAGGCAAAATAAATGAGAGCTGTTGTCACAAGAGTGAAAAACGCATCCGTGGTCATCGACGGCGAAACCCACGGTGCCATCAATACAGGGTTTCTGGTGCTGCTGGGTGTCCATCAGGAGGACACGGAAGCACAGGCTCTGAAAATCGCAGACAAGATCTGCGGTCTGCGGGTTTTCGAGGACGAAAACGGCAAAATGAACGTGAACCCCATGGACGCGGGTGCGGAGCTGCTGATCATCAGCCAGTTCACCCTGTTTGCCGACTGCAAGTCCCGCCGCCCCGGGTTCAGCCTGGCAGCCCGTCCCGACAAGGCCATCCCTCTGTATGAGCTGGTCATCGGGGAATGCCGCAAGCGTGGCTTCAAGGTGGAGACAGGGGAGTTCGGCGCGGATATGCTGGTCTACTCCCAGAACGACGGCCCCGTGACCATCCTGCTGGACACCAACGAACTTTGATTCGATTGACCTCCTTCGGAGCTCAATCGAGATATTTCCCGCCTAAGGCGATGAAAGCACAGTCCGCTGCAGCGCACTCGCTGCGCTCGCACGTTTGCGGCCTGAGAAGTGTTTTTTGCTTCGTACATGCCGGCGCGAAAAACTGATTCTATTTTCTTTCGCATCTGCGATGCGAAATTCTGCCAAGCTATGCTTTCAAGGAGTACCAACGCATGAATTTTTTACCTGTAATGAAGTTGCTCAACGCACTGAAAAGCCCCGCCAATCGCCGTCGGGAACGGCGTTGGGGCAATACCAATCAATGGAGGTCAAACACTATGCTGATCAAAACCATGCAGGTTGGCTTTATCGGTACCAACTGCTACATCCTCACCGATGAGACTACCATGAAGTCCGCTGTCATCGACCCCGGCGGGGACTCCAACATGATCCTGGACTACATGGAACGCAATAAGATGGAGTGTGTGGCCGTGATCCTAACCCACGGCCATCTGGACCACACCATGGGCGTGGACTATATTTTGCAGGAAACAGGCGCCCCCCTGTACCTGCACAAGCTGGACTGGGCACCTCCCAAATCCCGTGTCATGGACTATCGCTACTCCCCCTCCCCCAAGGCGGATGTCCGCTACATCGACGAGGGCAGCGAGATCTCTGTCGGCAATCTGAAGGTGTACGTGCTCCACACCCCCGGTCATACCCCCGGCGGCGTGACCCTCATGGTGGAAAACGCCATGTTCACAGGGGATACCCTGTTCCGCGGCAGCTGCGGCAGAGTAGACCTTGCGGGTGGCGACGGCAGCACCATTCTGGCAAGCCTGAAGCGTCTGGCAGAGATCCCCGGTGACTACGAGATCTACCCCGGTCACATGGAAACCAGCACCATGGCCATCGAACGTATGTACAACCCCTACCTGTTCGCAGCCCTCAACGGTGTCACCGAATTTTAAAACAATTTGATATGCAAAAACCCACGAAACTGTTTGTTTCGTGGGTTTTTTGTTATAGATTTGTACCGGTCAGAGGCACAATCCCGTAGGGGCGGATAGTATCCGCCCGCAGCTGCGCACCCACGGCGCCCTACCGCAACCGTAGGGCGGGCGCTTGCCCCCGCCGTTCCGCGCCGCAGTGGGACAAGTGTCGACGGACAACAGAATGGCAAACGTTGAACTTCGGTGGTAACGGAGCGTCGAGGACGACGCTCCCTACGAATCCGCAACGATTTTACTGCCGATGTCATCTCACACGCGGTTGCAGCAAGCAGCTGCCCTACATCAGCCCATGAGCTTTGCGTACTCCCCTTCGATTTCCGCGCTTGCGGCAGGCAGCTCCATGCCTTCCTCCCACACGAGAATGGCATCCTTCCCCCAGCCAAGATAAATCGCCGTCATATCCTCAAACACCGTTTGGTCATAATCCGACCACTTCCCGTATGGGTGGACAAACTCAAAATCCACCCGCTGTCTTTCCGCAATATCGGGCGAGATGGCCATATTCCACCGCAAATGCGCTTCAATCACCGCCCGCAGAGGCACAAAGTAGTACGCACCGTCTTTTTCCCGAATCATGCGGCCTCGTCCCGCAGCAATGGTTCCGTCGGTCATTTCCCATTCAAAATAGACCGTTCCGTCTTGGAGCTGACAGACATTGCTTACCCTTACATCCTTTTCGAAAACAGGCATGGGCATATCGGGATAAAACAGCACAACCCCCAACACAAACAGCAGAACCACAGACAAAAGAACCTTCTCTGCCGTAACGATTTTACTCTTTTTCCAAGCCTTTTTCGCAGCCTGTACGGTGTTCACTTCCTCAGCAATTGCATTCGGCTCACCACAGCGCATGATGCGCAGCTCCTCTTTGCACCGTTCACAGCTGTGCAAGTGTTCCTCCACTATGGTTTTGCTCGCCTCGCTGCACACCTCGTCGGCATACAGAGGCAGCAGATCACGAATCACATCACAATTCATCTTCATGCAGTTCCCTCCTGATTTGTTGTTTGGCACGATAATAGATCAGCCGTGCCCAGCTGTCGGACTTTTCGAACAGCTGTCCGATTTGTGAGAAGGTTAGCTGACCATACACACGCAGGGTAAATACCTCCTTATAGGGCTCAGAGAGCTCATGGAGGATTTCCAAAGCACGCTGCGCCGTCTCCTTATCAAAAAAGGACTCTTCCAAATCCTCCCCCGCCATGATGCCCAAGGCCTCGTCGGACACATGGCGTTTTTGCTTTTTGGCGTAGGTGAAATAGGTATTCTTGGCGATTTGACACAGCCATACAAAAAGTCTGGTCTCCCCACGGAATCTATCCAGATTTTCCATGGCCTTATAGAATGTCTCCTGTGTGATTTCCTCCGCAGCGGACTCGTTACGGCAGAGGCTGTATACATATCTATATACGCCGCCGAAATGCTCCTTGTAAATTTCCTCAAACGGTGTCACCTTCTCACCTCCTTCACCCATATGACAACGAAATGTGGAAAACGTTTCAAGCAAAACAAAAAAGATTCCGTTATCCCGTAAACCGCCGCCGTAGGGAGCGTCGTTACCGACGCTCCGTGGTATAGTCGGACAATCGCCGCTGTACAAAAGAATGGCAAATGTTGAACTTCGGTGGTAACGGAGCGTCGATGACGACGCTCCCTACGAATCCGCAACGATTTTACTGCCGGTGTCGTCCCACAAGCGGCGGCAGCAAGCAGCCGCCCTACGGATGCGGGAAATTTCATGGAAAACGTTTCAAAAAAGAAAAAGCCTCCCCTTCGATAAGGGGAGGTGCCCGAGCCTGCGAGGGCGGAGAGGTCGATTTTTCAATAGTACCTCTCAGTCATTTGCTCGCAAGCTCACAAATGCCAGCTCTCCTTAAAAGGAGAGCCTTATTTATTACAAGCTTCTGAGATATCCTTCCAACATCAGGCTTGCAGCAACCGCATCCACATTTTTTCTGTGGTCCTTTTGCTTTCTGCCGTTGGCGTGGAGAATGGCGTGGGCCTCCACACTGCTGCGTCGTTCGTCCCAGAACTTCACTTCCAGACCTGTTTCTTCCGTCAGCAGCTCCGCAAAACGGCGGCTGATAGCGGCACGTTCTCCCTCGGTGCCGTCCATATTCTTGGGCAGGCCCAGCACCAGCAGGCCCACATCGCGGGTCTTGCATTCCTCGGCGATTTTCTTCGCCGCACGTTCCGGCTTCCATTCCTTCAGAGTCCATGCATCCCCCACCAGAATGCCCAGTGCGTCGGACACCGCCAGACCAATGCGCTGATCGCCGTAGTCAATTGCCATAATTCTCATATCTCAAACATTCCTTCCAAAGTAAGTACGAATTTCACCGGCCATATACAGGCTGCCACAGGCCACGATGACGCTGTCGGTCTCCAGTGCCCGTGCAATGGCCATGTCCATGCCCTCCTGCACGGACTCCGCCGCCCATGCCCACTTGCCCCGCTGTGATAAGTACCCCGCCAGAGCCTCGGCGGTGAGGGCACGGGGAGAGTCGGGGGTGACAGTGATGATGTGGTCGGCAAAGCCCTCCAGCACCTCCATCATACGCTGCCAGTCCTTATCCGCCAGCACCCCTGTCAGACACACGATGCGCTTGTCCCCCAGATACTGCTCCACGGAAGCACGCAGACTTTCCACCCCCTGCATATTGTGGGCGCCGTCCACGAACACAATGGGAGAGCTGTGCAGCAGCTCAAAGCGTGCGGGCCAGCGGGCGTCCCGAAGCCCCTCACGGACGTTTTCATGGGGAATGCGCCAGCCACGCTTACGGAGGGTCTCCACAGTCTCCAGCACCACAGCGGCATTCTTCAGCTGATGAGGGCCAAGGAGATTGATGGAATATGCCCCACTGCCCTTGTAGCGGAAGCTCTGCCCCGTCAAATCGGCAGACACCGACTCGATGGCATCAAAGTCCGCCACGGTCATGGGATTGTTGTGCTCCATTGCGTAGGCGGTCAGTACATCCATGGCCCCCTGCTCGCTTGCGTATGCCACCACAGGGCAGCCGTCCTTCAGGATGCAGGCTTTTTCATAAGCGATGTCCTCGATGGTATTGCCCAGATAGTCCGTGTGGTCGATACCGATATTGGTTATGATTGCACACTCGTTGGATTTAATAATGTTGGTGGCATCCAGTCTGCCCCCCAGCCCCGTTTCCAAAACCACGATGTCGCAGTTTTCCTCCGCGAACCACACAAAGGCCGCCGCGGTAATGAGCTCAAACTCCGTGCAGCCCTCCATGGCATCGGCAATGGGCTTTATGCGGGCTACGATCTCCGCCAGCTTTTCGTCGGGGATGTGCCGGCCGTTGATCTGCATACGTTCGTTGAAGCGGATGATGTAGGGGGAGACGAACAGCCCTGTTTTGTACCCCGCCTTCTGCAGAACAGAGGCCAGCATACAGGACGTGGAGCCCTTGCCGTTGGTGCCGGCCAGATGCACAAACTTCAGCCCATCCTGCACATTGCCCAGACCCGCCATCAAGGTCTCGATGCGCCCCAAGCCGGGCTTACCGGCACGGGATCCGATGGCGGAAATATAGTCAAGAGCCTGCTGATATGTCATGGAAAACCTCCAAAATTTCGGTTAAAAAATTGTGGCTTTGGTCAAAATGACAAGTATAAAACCACCGAAACATTATAGCATTGTCATAGCTGTAAAACAATGAAAAAATGTGATATTTTCAAGGAAAAATGCTTGACGGCAGGGGGTGAGTGTGGTATCCTAACTTTACCTGTCAGAAGACGGGTGCATTTTTTGTGCCCAAATATTTCTGTACACAGGGAGGCAACATGCTCTGAAGGAGCAAATTCTACAAGGAGGTGCCGAGTTTATGGCAAAAGCAGGCGCAAGAGTTAAGATCACTCTGAGATGCAGCGAATGCAAGCAGCGCAACTACGATACCATGAAGAACAAGAAGAACACTTCTGATCGTCTTGAACTGAATAAGTATTGTCCGTTCTGCCGCAAGCATACCAAGCACAACGAAACCAAGTAAGTCTTTCGAAAGGAATGTGACAAATGGCTGAAGAACAGAAGAAGGCCGGTGCTCCTTCCCAGAAAAAGGTAGCAGTGAAGAAGGGCGCTCCCGCTCACACCACTACCGAAGCTGTGAAGAAAGGCGAGGAACTGACCCGCTGGGGTAAGGTCCAGAAGTGGTTCCGCGAAATGAAGGGCGAACTCAAGAAGGTCGTATGGCCCACAAAGTCTACCGTTATCAAGAACACTTCCGTGGCTCTGGCGGTTATGGCTGTAGCGGCTATCGCAATCTGGGGTTTTGACCAGATCGCCCAGTTGGGTGTGAAGGCACTCATCAACTTGGTGGGCTAATATGGCAGAAGAAGCAAAATGGTATGTGGTAAGCACATACTCCGGTTATGAAAACGCAGTAGCAGCCGCTATTATGAAGGCTGCAGAAAACAGAAGAATGCAGGACCTGATTCACGAGGTCAGCATTCCTATGGAAAAAGTCACCGAGATCACCGAAAAGGGACCTAAGGAAGTGGAACGCAAGGTGTTCCCCGGCTATGTCCTGGTAAAGATGATCATGACCGATGACTCCTGGCATCTGGTACACGCAGTACGTGGTGCCACCCACTTTGTCGGCTCTGACGGCAAAGCAGTCCCCCTGACCGATGAAGAGATTTATGCTCTTGGCGTAGAACGCCGCGAGGTCAAGGTAGGCTACAATGTAGGCGACACTGTAAAGGTCGTCGATGGTCCTCTGGCAGGCTTCAACGGCACTGTGGACGAGCTGGAAATCACCAAGAACCGTGTTCGTGTGGTTGTATCCATGTTCGGCAGAGAGACCCCCATCGATCTGGAACTCGACCAGGTCGAAACCATCAAAGACTAATTAGAAAGAGGTGCTCACTTTGGCACAGAAAGTAGTTGGATATGTCAGATTCCAGGTTCCCGCAGGCAAGGCAACTCCCGCTCCCCCTGTAGGTCCTGCTCTTGGTCAGTACGGCATCAACATCGGCCAGTTCACCAAGGAATTTAACGAACGCACTAAGGGCGACATGGGCATGATGATCCCTGTTGTCATCACCATTTATTCCGACCGCAGCTTCTCCTTCGTAACCAAGACCCCCCCTGCAGCACTGCTGATCAAGAAGGCATGCGGCATCGACAGCGGTTCCGGTGTTCCCCAGAAGGATAAGGTTGCTACCATCAGCAAGGAAGATGTCCGCAAGATCGCTGAGCAGAAGATGCCCGACCTGAACTGCACCGACATCGAAGCAGCAATGTCCATGATCGCAGGCACCTGCCGTTCCATGGGCGTAGTAGTAGCAGACTAAGCTGCACCCCTTAACGTGGGAGGATTTACTTCCGCACGACCACAATACTAGGAGGAAATTAAATTGTTCAGAAGTAAGAATCACAAGGAAAGCTCCAAGCTTTTTGATAAGCAGGCTCTGTATCCTGCAAAGGAAGCATTCGAAATCGTATGCAACGCTTCCAAGGCAAAGTTCGACGAAACCGTTGAACTGCACGTAAGACTGGGCGTTGACGGCCGTCACGCTGACCAGCAGGTTCGTGGCGCTATCGTTCTGCCCCACGGCACCGGTAAGTCCGTTCGCGTTCTGGTATTCTGCAAGGACGAACGCGTTGAAGAAGCTCTGGCTGCAGGCGCTGACTACGCAGGCGGCATGAACCTGGTAGAAAAGATCCAGAAGGAAAACTGGTTCGAATTCGACCGCGTTATCGCTTCCCCCGACATGATGGGTACCGTCGGTCGTCTGGGTAAGGTACTGGGCCCCAAGGGTCTGATGCCCTCTCCCAAGGCAGGCACCGTTACCCCCAACATTGCACAGGCTGTTAAGGAATCCAAGGCAGGTAAGATCGAATACCGTCTGGATAAGACCAACATCATCCACTGCCCCATCGGCAAGGTAAGCTTCGGCGCTGACAAGCTGGTAGAAAACTACGAAGCTCTGATCAATGCGATCATCAAGGCTAAGCCCGCTGCTGCAAAGGGCACCTATGTTAAGAGCTGCGTAACCGCTTCCACCATGGGCCCCGGCGTTAAGATCGTTCCCAAGCAGTCCGTAAACGGCTAATCAAACGATTACCTACAAATCCCTCGGTCGGATGACCGAGGGATTTTTTTTGACCTTTAGGACAAAGCACCCTCGGTTGAACCGAGGGTGTCATTCAGATCGTTCGTACGGCGGGAGCAAGCTCCCACAACATACTTTCATCTTACCGTCACAGATAAGATGTGTAAATATATCAAAATCCCATTGTCACAAGGACAATGGGATTATTGTTACCAGCTTCTATCATTATATGGTGTATCGGCAACACCTTTTTCATTTAAACGATATACCAATCTATCAAGGCATGGTTTGCATATTCTTGTAAATACTTTTGTATCTCCAAACCATCTAACCAAAGTCGGACTAATAGCATAATAGCACTTAATGAATGCTCTACCGCCCCACGTTTCAGCTAATGTATAGTCTCTAAATCTTCTTAGTGTCCATACAGAGGGACAATCATACGAACCATAAACCGCGGTTGCAACATAGCATCCACCACCGGTGTTCACCGTCGGTGCATCATAACTCGCATCCACTTCCTTTATTTGTTTCGTCAGTCGTTCAATCAATGCATTTTTATAAGCTTCCTCATAAAACTCCCCTAATCCAATTACACAGGAACTATAGATTTTAAGGAATTCGATAAATACATCATTTCTTTTCCTATCTGGGAAATAGAATAGTACTGCCTTTTCAGTTTTGGCAAAAATTTGCTCAATCGCAGCCACTCTTTCCTTGCATTCAGCAAAAGAACCAGTGACTCCAGCGAATTCAACATAATGTTGCTTAGCTCCTAGACCCATCTTATATGCTATCGTCTGAATATAAATTATCAATGTATCGATTGCATCATTTTGTTCAGTTTCGTCTTCCAGTTTTTTTACCATTTGAAAAATTCCGTTAACACAATTGGCGACTGAATAAGCAGCATTTGCAATATTCATAATCGTACACTGATTAGCAGCATAATATATCTGAAAGAATGCAGCCTCCCAATTATCGGGATCTTCCTGCAGTACCATTCCGTAATATTTCTCTGCATTTTCACTGTTACCTTCCTCGCGAGCTCTCCTCGCCAATTTCATCAATTTTTCTGTTTCATCTGCCCTATCAATTTTCACCGAACCCAACAGTTTTTTTGCTTCTTCAACACTATACTTAGTACCGCAATATTGACAAACAAACATCCCGTTTTGTTTGACCAGTTCAGAACTTCCGCACATTTCGCATATCATAGCTTTCACGCACTTTCCCTCCCAAAAAGTTTTATATCTTTATTATAGTCTTTTTCCCGACCATAGTCAAGTACGCGTCTATTCTCTAATATATACATATCAATTGTTTGGAGGGTAGTATGCTGATTTATGAGCCGTTTTGGGAAACATTGAAATCCTCATCTGAGTCAACTTATACCTTAATCAAGAATCACCATATCTCCAGCTCCACTATTGACAAGCTGCGAAAAAACAAACCTCTGAACACCACTACCATCAACGACCTATGCAGAATCCTAAACTGTGATGTTGATGGGATAATGAAATATGTTCCCTGTGAAGATGACCAAAAGCTGTAACATCCACTTTGATTGGAAGTTGCGGCTTTTTCTACGTCAACCCGGACCGTCGAGGGCGACGGTCCCTACAAGGATTGTGGGATATCGTCAGCTCTCAAACTTTTCCAATTCGCTCCCTATGAATCCATCATTCCCTGTCATATCTTCCAAAATTATAAAACAACAGCTTTTTAACCAAATCTATACTTTTATTTTTGTGCGAAATGATATATAATACATTCGAATCTTCCGTAAAGGAGCCATGATTATGAAATCTCTCCGCCCCGGTATTTACCGTCATTTTAAGGGCAATGAATATCTTCTGGTGGATGTGGCCAAGCATTCCGAAACCGAGGAACCCATGGTAGTATACCGTGCTCTGTACGGCGACTGCAGCCTGTGGGTACGCCCCCTGTCCATGTGGAATGAGCAGGTTGAGCGAGAGGGCTACAAGGGCCCCCGTTTCAAATTCGTGAAAGAAGCATAAGTCATTTATACCAAAAATTCCCCGATTGCATACGGGGAATTTTTTCACGTTAGAACTCCCTAATTTTGCTCCGTTTATGGGAAGATATGGTATAATCTGTCCATTACACTTTTGAGGTACATATATGATCACACTACTTGCAAAGCAATTGATCCCCAACCATGAAAACACCGCAGATGCAGCTGTCCGCCAAGCCTACGGCAGCCTGTGCGGGTTTATGGGCATTCTGCTGAACCTGCTCCTGTTCGGAGGCAAATATCTGGCAGGGCTTTTGGCAGGCTCCGTGGCTGTCATGGCGGATGCCTTCAACAACCTTGCGGATGCGGGGAGCTCCATCGTCACCCTGCTGGGGATGCGCCTTGCGGGGATGAAGCCCGACCCTGACCACCCCTTCGGACATGGGCGCATTGAATACATCACAGGTGTAGCAGTTAGCATAATGATTATCGTTGTAGGCTTTGAGCTGGGGCAGGATTCCGTCAACCAAATCAAACAGCCTGCACCCGTGGATGCAAGTCTGCTTTCCATCGGGATCCTTGTGGCTTCAATTCTGGTAAAGATTTATATTTTCGCATACAACCGCTCTGTAGGGCATAAAATCAACGCCCCTGCCATGCTGGCTACCGCTACAGACAGCCTCAGCGACTGCATTTCCACTGCGGTGGTGCTTGTTTCTATGCTCCTGTCCCGTTTTCTCGGCATCAATATTGACGGCTGGTGCGGTGTGCTCGTTGCCACCTTTATCATCTATGCGGGCATCAAATCCACCGCCGAAACCCTCTCCCCCCTTCTGGGCACACCTCCCGATCCCGAATTTGTAGAGCAGATCGAAACCATCGTTCTCAGCTATGACGAGATCATCAACATCCATGACCTTGTGGTTCATGACTACGGTCCCGGCCGATGCATGGTCACCCTCCATGCGGAGGTCCCCGGCAACGGGGATATCTTTGCCCTCCACGATGCGGTGGACAGTGCCGAAATGGAATTGCGGGAGCAGCTGGGCTGTGAAGCCACCATCCACATGGACCCTATTTCCACAGACAACGAAAAGGTGGCATCCATGCGGCTGCAAACCGCACTGTTTGCCTCGGAGCTGGGAGAAGGCATATCCATTCATGACTTCCGCATTGTGGAAGGCCCTACCCACACCAATGTGATATTTGATGCGGTACTACCCTATGAAGTGCCCCTCACTCCCGATGGGCTGAAGGAACAGCTCACGAGCTTTGTAGAAGCATGGCCCCACCACAACGCCGTCATCACCATCGACAGACCTTATTACTAAAAAACCGAATCCCCGATGCACCATTGGTTACATCGGGGATTTTCTTATTTCAGTATTTCGCAAAACACCGCTACACGGGTCTTGCCGCCATAGGTACAGGTGTACAGCACCAGAGCGTAGTCGCTTTCCAGTACCTGCTCCACAGCCGTGGGGGCAACAGTTTCCACCAGTGCCACACGGTAGGTGTACACATCCCCGTCCATATCCGTAAAGGTAACGGAATCGTCGGGCTGCAGGTCCTTCAAGCCGCCAAAATGCTTATCGTAGTTATGAGCCGCAATGACCAAGTCCTCGGAATAGGTCGCTCCGGCATGACGGCAAGGGGCCGTATGCAGCTTCTCATAGCTCCAATCGGACATCACGGGCAGCTCGATCTCCAAAGTCGGAATGGCCACATACCCGATATATCCGTTGCCGTCGATTTCAACCACAGGCATGGTTGTCTTGGGCGGCTTAGGGGTAGGGCTTACCTCCACCATCGGAATCGGCGTGGGGCTTGGCTTCATCTGTTCCACCACCTGTTGGGCACGTTCCCCCGCTTCCCGATCCTCTCGGACATTGTGGAGATACAGCACCATGGAGGCCGTCATCAGCAGCGCCCCAAAGAGCATGAGCAGCAGACCGAATCGCTTATTCATCGGCTTCGCGCTTCTTTCTCATGACCATAGCAGCACCGCACAGCAGTAACAGGATACCTGCACCGCCCATAACCGCAACGGGCCAATTCAGCTGGCCGGTCTGGATCAGGGACTCTGTATTGGTAATGGTCACAACATTGCCATCAACCTTGTATGTAGGCGTATAACCGTTGGGCACATTGGTTTCCATAACCTGCCAGTTTCCGTCCACAGCAAGACCTCCCCAAGTGTGGGTCCAGTTGTTATCCGGGCTCAGGGTGATGGTTTCCACCGCAGCTTCACCGTTATACAAAGTCACATAGACCTGACGAGGAACACGGTTATCACGGTCTACCCATACCTTGTTGACCTTGATCGTACGTCCCACATCGGGGGTAGGCGTAGGAGTGGGAGTCACTTCGGGAGTGGGAGTCGGTGTAGGTGTTACCTCTGGGGTAGCGGTAGGTGTGGGGGTAGGTTCAACCGTAGGAGTAGGTGTAGGCGTGGGCTTTGCCGTAGGGGTGGGCGTGGGCTTCGCCGTGGGGGTGGGTGTAGGCTTTACCGTAGGTGTAGGTGTAGGCTTCACCGTAGGGGTGGGCGTAGGCTTCGCCGTAGGTGTAGGCGTAGGCTTTACCGTAGGTGTAGGTGTAGGCTTCACCGTGGGTGTGGGCGTAGGCTTCACCGTGGGTGTAGGCGTGGGCTTTACCGTAGGGGTGGGCGTAGGCTTCACCGTCGGTGTGGGCGTAGGCTTCACCGTAGGTGTAGGTGTAGGCGTAGGCTTCACCGTAGGTGTAGGTGTAGGCTTCACCGTAGGTGTAGGCGTAGGCTTCACAGTCGGTGTAGGTGTAGGCTTTGCCGTAGGTGTAGGTGTAGGCTTCACCGTGGGGGTGGGCGTAGGCTTCGCCGTAGGTGTAGGTGTAGGCTTCACCGTGGGGGTAGGCGTAGGCTTCTCCGTGGGTGTAGGCGTAGGCTTCACCGTAGGTGTAGGTGTAGGTGTAGGCGTAGGCTTCACCGTAGGTGTTACGGTGGGCTTCACCGTGGGGGTGGGCGTGGGCTTAACCGTAGGTGTAAGCGTGGGCTTCACCGTGGGGGTGGGCGTGGGCTTCACCGTGGGTGTGGGCGTAGGCTTCACCGTGGGTGTAGTCGTAGGCTTCACCGTGGGGGTGGGCGTGGGCTTCACCGTAGGTGTAGGCGTAGGCTTCACTGTAGGTGTGGGCGTAGGCTTCACCGTGGGTGTAGGCGTGGGCTTCACCGTAGGGGTGGGCGTAGGCTTTACCGTAGGTGTAGGTGTAGGCTTCACCGTGGGTGTAGGTGTAGGCTTCACCGTGGGTGTAGGTGTAGGCTTCACCGTGGGTGTAGGTGTAGGCTTCACCGTGGGCGTAGGCGTAGGCTTCACCGTGGGCGTAGGCTTTACCGTAGGTGTAGGCGTGGGCTTCACCGTAGGGGTGGGCGTAGGCTTCACCGTAGGAGTGGGCTTCACCGTGGGTGTAGGTGTAGGCTTTACCGTAGGTGTAGGCGTCACCACAGGGGTCGTTGTAGGAGTGACCGTGGGGGTCACAGTGGGGGTCGTTGTGGGGGTAGGGGTCACAGGCACAACTACCTTGGTATTGACCAAGGTAACTACATTGCCGTCGGTGGACTGAGACACGGTATATCCATCGGGGACATTGGTTTCTTCCACAGTCCAGACGGGGCCTTCCTTCAGCTTATCGAAGGTAAACACCCAGCCGTTACCGCTGTTCAGCTCAGCGGTTTTATGTACGCTGCCGTTCTTCAGCAGATTTACGGTAACAGATTCACCCGCATGGTTATCATTACCGTCGGACCAAACCTTACGAACAGTGAGCTGTTCGGTCTGGAAGGATTCCACCAGGAAGGAGAGGTCCACTTCACCTACGCGGTTGGCAAACTCATTACCCAGATCCTTGGGAACGATCAGCTCGATCAGCAGCTCAATGGAGTCACCGACCCAAAGGGTACCCAAACTAATGAAGGCATCCAGAGGGCTGACGGTCAGGGCGCGAGGCATAGCACGCATCTTCATGCGAGGCTGCTCGGGCTGAACAGGGGAGTCCTGCTGATAGCCCAAACCGGTTGCGGGACCTTCGTACAGCAGCTCCTCGCCGTTGTACACGCGCATAGTCAGCTGATTGAGGAAATCGGTCATAGACGCAACGGTCTCGTCCCGTTCCCCTTCCACATTGCTTTGATCCTTACCGCCCGCATTTTCAGCGGCTTCGTCGTAGGTCAAAGGGTTATCGGATTCATCGTGGGGGATGAATTTCATGTACAGGTTGATGTAGTCGCTGTCCTCAGCCTCATTGCGGAAGCTGACGGTTTCATAGCGGCTGTCACCGGGCATGATGTCCTTGAAGCCGCCGAAGAGGTCGGATTCGGTGTATCGAAGGCCCTGCCAATCCCCGTCGCCCCAGTCTCCGCGTTCGGAGATGTAGTCAGAGGCACCGTCGCCATAGTAAACGACCTCGGAGTAAGCGAAGGCGGGCACCACGCAGGCACACAGCAGCGCCGCAACCGTTAGGAGGACAGTGAGGAGCTTTACGAGTTTTCTCATGCGTCACCTCCTAATACACCGTTCTCTACGGTCAATCCGCTGCTCTCTCTCCATGCATTATTAAACGCAGCGTCAGGTGCGCTCTGGATACCGGAGCCAAGGATCTCCACACTCAGAGTAAAGCCATTGGGTGCGGCTGCGGATGCGGCGGGCTGAACGGATTTGATCAGATTTTCGGTACATCCATCGGGAACCACAGGGGATTTGTAGTAATAAAATCCGTCTTTTCCCTTTTTCCAGTCCGTTTCATTCAGCGAAATCTCGTAATCCGTTCCCGCAACAGGTGCCTTTCCGTATACATTACCGTCGCTATTTTTCCATGTCACAACATAGGTAGCGCGGATCCATGCAGAGGTATCCCCTGTATTCCGGATCTTGACATTACTCTTCTTACTGCCGTTCAAGGTTTCCACTACTTGCGTAGTAACCTTGGAGGGCTTAAATGTATTGGTCAAGGGGTCGGTGGCATCCATGAGGAATGCGATAACGCCACTCAC
The DNA here is from genome assembly GCA_017415945.1 of Oscillospiraceae bacterium. The sequence goes on along the minus strand of JAFQDR010000108.1, from coordinate 29,601 downwards.
GGAAACGCACACCAAAAGAAGCAAGGAGACAATCAATGCCACACGCTTTTTCGAGCTTTTATTCGATTTTACATAGTGTTTGCCGTGATACATTTTCCTGCCTCCTTTCATTTGAATCATTTGTTCTTATGCATCTCCTGCATCGTCGGGCTTATTTTCGACTTTCACTTGTCCGCTTGCACTGATACCGGAATTGTCCCAATGGTTATTGGCATAGCAGTCACCGGAGAGCCAGAGCAGCTTGTCCAATGTATTGGTAAAGCTTACACTGCCATGATTGGAAAGAACAATCGTCTGAGATGCATTCTTGGGTACATAGCGCCAGCTCCAATCGGAGACCTCGGTCACGGTGTAGTTACCGACAGGCAGACCATATACGGTAACGCTGCTTTCGCTGCTGCCTGCAGGCACATTGACCACAACACGCATATTCACAGCCGTTACCTCACCATCGTGACCGCAATCCAAAGCACTGCTTTCACCCTTCACTTCAAAGACAAAGCTCTGAGCTTCGGATGTGCTGCCGGTGCGAGTCTTGCTAATGGTCAGATTTGCCAAGTGCTGCTTATAGGTGTTCGTGAAGACGATGGTGTCGGTGTCATCTGCCGCAATGGTGCCGGTAATCGTTTCATTTCCGGTTTCGATTACCACATCATCGTCACCCAGCTTTTCGGAAATCACTGTGTAATGCTTCAGGTGGTCGCCGGTTTCGGTTACGGTGTAGTCACCTGTGGGCAGCTTTTCGATGGTGATTTCTTCACCGTGCTTCAAGCTAAAGCTCAGCTGCTTTTTGGCATCCAGCGTCAAGGTGCCGGTAGCAGAGGTACCGTCCACCAATTTTTCGAAATTGAATACGTCGCCTTCCTTAACGTTGACGGAAGTCAAGGTAACGGTATACGTAAATTCCGCATCGGCGGGAGCCACATCCTCAGGCAGCTTGCCTGCATTTTCTACGGACTTCTTCACAACCAAGGTACCGTTATAGTGGGGATAGCGGTTGTAACAGGGCAGATCCTGCAATTTATCTGCAAGCACCTGCTTGGTAATAGTAATATCCTGCGCTGCATCGGTAGAGCCGGGAATATCATTGAAGGAGCTTCCGTAGCCTTCCTTTGCCTTTTCGGTCACAGTATAGCTACCGATCGGCAGCTTGGTCAGATTTGCGTACTGTCCGTGCTTCAGATACAGAGTCAAAGTGCCATCAGCATTTGCCTTCAGTGCACCCTCCGTTATCGCCGCGTCTTTTGTTGCATAGACAACCGTATCGTCGGTGGTATCGATTTTTTCATCGGTGCCGAAGTGCTTGACGGTCAGTTCGTATCCCTGGCCGATAGTGCCATCAGTCAGCTCAATGACGAACTCAAACTGCTCGTTTTCTATACCTGCGGGAGCCTGATGACCTTCTTCCACAATGATCTGCTTGCTCAGCTGCAGATTACCTGTGGAGCGCTTGACCGTATTTTCGAAAGCAACAGCAGGTGTTGCTCCCTCAACGGTACAAGGCAGAGCAACCTCGGCCGCCAAATCGGAGTCATCAAAGTCCTTTACATAGCTGCCGTTCTGGGTATGACCCACGGAAGCGGTCTGCATAAACTCGTTATTCGCAGCTTCCGTTACGGTATAGTTGCCCACGGGTAGATTCATGATGGTCAGCTTTTTGGTCAGAGACTCACCTGCGGCATCAAGGGCAGCACCCTCTTCTGCGGTAAAGGTCACGGTCACCTCCAGAGTCTTTTCGGCCGTGACGGTAGCCGTGCCGCTTGCTGTGCCATCCAGCAAAACTTCATAAACCGCACCGGCGGTCAGAGCCTTATCGCTACGCTCCACGGTAAAGGTAAAGGTTCTGTCTTCCCAAACCTCGCCTGCATATTCTTCCTTGACGGTCTTGTAGATATCCAGATCGTCAACGGGGAACATGTTTGCGTAGTAGACAGTTGTTGTCTCCCCTCTTGTCAGAGGAGGATTGGAGACCAAGCCTACAGGCCATGAGTCAAACTGGTCACCCACAGGATTGATAATGTAATAGGTATTATAGCCGTTGGGACCGTAATCGGTTTCCGCAATGGTATAGTTACCCGTGGGCAGGTTGATGAAGGTCGCCAGCTGAGACTTCTGCAGGGTGATCTTCATGGTGTTGCCTTCTACGGTGGCAGTACGATTGGGATTTTCAACCGTGACGCCTTCGCTGACACTGCTAACGGTATAGGCGTAGCTTGCCGCAGGGGTCACACCATCGGGGAAGGTGATGGTAAATTCGAAATCGGTGATTTCCATATTGCCGCTTTCTGCCGCAATATTATTATCTTCCACCACGTAAACGCCCTTACCCAGCACCAGCTTTGCAGGTTCGTAGCTGTTGGTAAAGGCTGCGGTAATGTCATCGCCGCGCTTCAGTTCACCTGTTGCATTGTTGGCCCCGGTCTGGTATACGCCCAAAGGCAGTTCACCCTCTGTTACGCTGTATGCGCCCAGAGGTGCGTTTTCAAATACCTTGGTTTCGCCATGCCTCAGCTTAAAGCTTTCGATTGTGCCATCAGAGAATGTAACTGTGAAGTCAAATTCCTGATTTGCATCATGCGCATAGCTCTTGGTTACTCTCAGCTTCGCAGGTTCGTAGGAGTTGGTAACAGTGACATCCAATTGATCATCCACAGTCAGCTTGTTTCTAACATTGGTTCCGGCGATATCATAATAACCCGTAGGCAAATTCAATTCGCTGACGGTGTATTCCGCCGTGGGCAGACCTTCGATGGTGATGGTCTCGTCATGCTTCAGGCTGAACCGCAGGGTATTGGGCGCACTGATTACGGGAGACAGCGTGCCGCTTGTACCATCGGACTTGGTGTAGTTATAGCTTTGCATGTGATAGCCGCTGTTGGAATGGATCAGCAGGCTAAAGTCAAAGTCCTGATTGAGGTCGGGATCGCTGAATGCACTGTTGTCCACCACAGTCTTGGTGATGGTCATAGTCTGGGTGCAGCGCACATAGTAGAAGGTAGCAACGTTAATCTTTGCCTGACCCTTTACGACAGTGTCATTCGCAGCCAGAGGTTCCCCGTCCTTTTTGATATGGATATCCTTAGAGGTTTCGGTGGGGTCATACAGACGATAGTCTTCGTTGACACCGTCGCCGTCCAAGTCCATTACGATTTCCTTATATGCTTCGGTCACGGTGGTATCATAGCCGGCCTTACCGAATTCGGGGTCGGCCAGTTCCGTGGTTGTACCGTTAAGCATAAAACGGAACTCGTAGGGGTAAAGGTTACGGGTGTAGTAGAAATTCAGCTCCATGACCTTGTCGGACAATGTGCCGCTCAGCTTGCTATCGTCGGACAGTGCACTGATAGGCGTGGTAGGCAGAGCATCGCCAGTCATCCCGTTTTTCTTATCGGTAACATTATATCCGTCAGTATAGCTCTTGCTCAGCGTAAAGCCGTCAATGGTAATGGCATTAGCTGTGTACTCCGTGCCGATGTCACCGGTATTTTGCAGGTCGGTATACTTAGTCCAGCCCTTGTGAGTCAAATCATCATTCAGCTCCTGAATGTAGTGGTTCACCACATACAGAGAATGCTCATTATCCTTGGTGTAGTAGAAAATAATTTCGTCGTTGGCTGCATTATCATCATCGGTTATCACCAAGGTCTTCTGGTACGCATCGGGCATATAGCTCTGAATGTACTGATAATTTTCGGTAACAACAACGTTCTTGTTGTCCGTTACCACCTTATCCGGAATCAAGGAGTCGCCGGTTTCTTTATCCACATATCGTACGGTATAGGGCACAGCATCCCTCTGACGATACAGGAAGGTAAAGCTGTTTGCACCGGTGCCGTATTCGTCCTGTACATCGATTGTCAGAGAATGGCTGCCAACCGTGGGGAAGTAGCCTTCGCTGTACCCTTCATACAGTTCCTCGCCGCCCTTTGCCGAGAACGTATAAGTACGTCCCGCAATACCGGAACCGGAAACAGGGTCGGCAATATAAATCACATTGCCGCTGCCATCGGTATCCGCAACGCCATCGTTGTTGGCGTCCAATGCAAAATAGATGTTGTATGCACACAGCTTATCTGCACTCCACTTTGCGTAGAGATTCAGATCCTGTGTAACGGGCATATTTTCGGGGTCAAAGGCCTTTTCTTCACCGTTTTCGTCTATGTAGAACCAACCGGCGAAGTCATAGCCCGCACGAGGGTGAATATTCGCATAGCCCTCGGACACACCGGGATCATCGGGTTTCTCAATGAAAGCACCATGCTTCACGGTAGCTCCCGCAAACACGGTAGTATAAGGCTCTGCATTTTCTCTGCCTGCCGCTGTTGCCAGTCGCAACATTTCCGCGGGGATATTTTCACCACGGTCGAGGCTTTCCTTGGTCATATAGTAGTTGACCTTGCGGGAAACAGGCTCCCACTTGGCATACAAAATCAGGTTTTCCGCAGGCATTGTGAACTCGTTCAAATCTACCCGCTCACCGGTACATTCGGGGTTCAAATACCATCCCGCAAATACACGAGAGCCTGCTTCGTAAGCGGAAGGCAGAGTGGGAATGTAATCTGAATATGCGCTCAACGTAGCCCCATACTCAACAGAGCCCGAATTCTTAATCATATACCCATCGGAAAATTCAACGGTATTACTTTCTCTCAAATAATATAAATATAATGTATTATTTGAAAAGTATTTCTGACTACCGGAAAATCCTGCAACAGTTGCAGAATACCGCTTGAACCCTTCTATTTCATGGTATTCTTCTTGATATGTTGCGTAATTAAAATATGTATCAACCGTCTTCAAAAGTGTGAAGTTAGTCGCATTAGAAGGCCATTCTGTTTCAGATACATTCGCACCAACATTCTCTACATAGTAATAAATTGTTTTCAAAGTATCGCTGCTTTGATTGTAGAGATTGAATGTAGCATCAAACTGTGGCATTCTGTCCAATGTTTGTAATGCATAACCATATTTGTCGTCTTCCGTACACCGCCATGCACGTCCATTGTATGTCGTGTTAAAAGGTGCCTTCATAAACTCATCTGAAATATCTGCACCCCATTTTTCTACGATAGTCGCCACTGTATTGCCATTCTCTCTAAATGTCAGCGTAAACGTAGTTCTGTCATAGTACACATTAAGAACAGTATTGCCGGCAGCATCAACCTTAACCTCATCGGATTTTACTAAAGTCCACAAACTGGTACTCATACCGGACTGATCATTACCACAAGCAGAAGTATGTACATGTTCTTCTGTCACCCCGCAGGCATATCCACAAGCTGCGGTATGGGGATGCTCGTCTTTATCGCAAGACAATGTATAACATCCATCGTCAACAGAGTGGGCATGTAATGTACAATTGTATCCACAGGAAGACGAATGTGTATGAGTGCCTCCTTCAGTACAGCAATTATCGTTGTGCCTCCTATGGCCCCGACCGGTTCCGCCGTACTCGCAACAGGCATCCGTATGTTCAGTATGTTCCTGTCTTCCGCAATTGTAGCAGCTATCTGTATGCGTAGTATGCTCTTTGGTTGTACATATTAATGTATAGCAACTACTGTTATGTACGTGTTCTTCTATACCACAATTATACCCACACAGGGCGTTATGAGTATGCGCACTCTTGCTACAATTGACAAAGCACCAACTATCCCAGCTGATGGTTTCGCCGGGCTTCACATAAATCTCATTGGTCTTGATATAGCTGTAGCCTTCGTCATCGGCGTTTTCGCCCCAAATGACTACGGAAACCTTTGCGGTATCATTTGCGCGCCATACTGCAATGTAATTGCTATTCTCTGCAGGCATTCTATCGGGGACGCTATCAACGGTTCCATCGCCTTGGTCAAACTTTTTGTCACCATCGGTGTCTGTGATGGCCTTATCCCACCCCAGGAAGGTATAGCCTGCGCGGGTGGGGGTACCGATTTCCACTGTATCGCCGTAGCGGGCATAAATGGGGTCAACGCCGTAGCCCATATCATCCAAATCGAAGGTCATCAGATAGTAGTAACGGTCGTAGTAAACCTCCATAACGGTACTGCCGTCCGCAGCTGCGGCGGGAGTTTCGTACAGCAGATTGTAGAAACCGGGGTATTCATTCTCTACATCCTTGATCTGCTCGCCGGTCTTATGGGTATTGCCAATGGTTTCACGCTCATGCTCGGTATAGTTATCGTTGTCCACGTTCTGCCAGTAGTGAATAACCGTGTAATTTACAAAGTCGGGTTCATAGGTAACCGTGAAGATGGTATACTCGTCGGTCAGCTCACCCGCATCAAAGTTCATGGTCAAGGTGTTGCCGTTCAAAGTAACGTCGTCGCCAAAAACGTGGGTATTCAGGGTTGCCTTATAACCGGTAACCGCAGGCAACGTATAAACGTGGCTGTAAGCACTGCCGCCGATGATTTCTGCGAAGTCGGTAGTCGCAGCGGTTCTGCCGTCACTGTAAACATACTGTACAACGACATAAGACTTGGACAGTTCGGGTTCCTCATCGCCTTCGGCAAGGTCGATTGCGACGGGGGTATCGGCGTAGGTGGAGCTTGCCATGTTGGCAGCGGTGCCGATGGTCACGGGGATGGCTTCGCTGACCAGCTCGGTGCCGTCAGAGCTCACCACACAGCGGATGGCGGGGTTGATGCCGTCCTCGATCAGGCTCAGAAACATTGCGGGGGACATCAGAATGCCCTTACCCTGCTGGCCGCGGATGTCTGCCCACAGGTCCTCGGCAGCATCATAGCGAACCTGCCACTTGTAGGACACGTCCGTATGTTCATCATATTCGGAGAATACGCTCAGGCCGGTCTTGAAGCCGCCGGGCACTACGAAGCCGTCAGCAGCATCGACACGGACACCCTCCTTGTCCACGATGGCAATCTCTTCGCCATCTTTCAGGCTGTATTCGGGGATCACGGGAGCGGTATCGGGGGTATAGATATCTTCATGCACTTCGCCGCAGTCGTACTTTTCGCAAATGGAGCAGTACACGTGGGTCTTATTGCAGTCCGCGTCGCCGCAGACGGGGCAGTAAATATGGGTCTTGTCGCAGTCGTACGCACCGCAGACAGGACACTGTACGTGGGTCTTGTCGCAGTCGGGCTTGCCGCAAATATCGCAAGTGGGTACAAAGATAAATGTATCGGGGTCAGTAGACTCCCCAACAATATTCTGCAGCACCCAAGGATATGCTGCCAAATCCTCTGTCAGCTCATAACCTTCTGCAGCCACAACCTTATACCAAATTTCGGTGGTACTTTCGTCTACATACCAATCGATGATGGTCATGGTATAGTCGGCTGCATAATCAGCGATAGAAGCAAATACAGTATCACCGGTGGAGGGGTCAGCAGATGCCAAAATGCTCTGCCAAGCGGACATATCAAATCGGACATACTTGCCCACGTCGGCTGAGTAGTCATAGACATCCACCCCGGCAGCGGAGACGATCTCCTCCACAGCGGGTTCGGATACTGCGGCCTCCTCGATCACAGCGGGGGCTGCACTGCCCATCAGGGACAGTACCGTCGCAACCACCAAAAGCAGCGCAATCAGTCTCTTGAATTTATTCACTTGTGCGCCACCTCCTTCTTCGGCCTCGCGAACTCCATTTTTTCAGCTCGTACCACAATTTTTGTTGTCTCTATATTCATGCACGGTATCGCTTTTGCGTTTATCATCGTACACCGCTTTCCATAAGGACATCCCTCTCGGGTGTCCTGTTCTTTTCTCTTTCCCGCTCCCAATGAGCGCTCATTTCGTTGCCCTTGGCGTCTCACCTTGCAGGGAGAAGGCGTATGGGTGCGGCCTTATTCCTCGGGCCAGCCGGGGATATCCTCGTATCGTCCGCTGTCGGGCAGGGGGTTATTGGCACACTGCACCGCCTCGGCGATTACGTCGATATACACTGTGCAACCCTGATATTCGTTGCCCAGTGCGGGGCTAAAGGTCACGCTGTCAAACAGCACTTCCGAGGTCTCATACTGCCACAGGGGATATTCATAATACCAGTTATCGTCACTGCCCTTGATCCACGGAGTGTTATCCACCAGATTCAGGGTATATACGGGGGTGCCGTCCGTCAGCTCTGCGGGCAGCGCACTGCCGTTACGAGCCTCGATGCGTTCCTCCAGACGGATGCGTACCCAAGCCTCAGCGGACTCGTTGGTGACGGAAACCACCTTGGACACAGTCGCCGTGGGCATGACACCGGAGATGCCGCCTTCGGGGAAGTCCACCGCTACTCCGTTTTCCACGGTCATATCGTTGAGGGTAATGTCAACGCCGCCGGAAGTGATGATGTTATGCGCTTCAACAGCATCGGTGTAGTACGCCAATGTGCTCGCCGCTGCAATGGCGAACAGCGCCACTACCATAGCCAGTGATGCGATTTTCTTTCGTGTCCATCGGATGCGTCTCACGACATTTCCCCTCCTTCCTTCGGCCGAGCATATTCAGCTCGTACCTATATTTTGCTTTTTGTTGCGTTGATGCTCGGTATCGTTTCTGCGAATATCCTCGTGCATCCCGCTCTCCGTAGGGACGCCCCTTGCGGGTGTCTGGCAATACACCCTATCGTGTAGGGGCGAACAGCGCTCGCCCGTTTGGGAATCTTCCTTTGAATGACGGGCGAACGATGTTCGCCCCTACATATGGGTGCTTCCACAATAGGACAATACCCGATATCCTCGGACACTCTCCTACTCCCTCCCCCGAGGGGGAGGGATGGGGGATCAAAAATCAAATTAGCTGAATTTGAACGCATCGGGGAATGCGGTGGTAATTGCTTCGAAGCAGTTTGCAAAGCCGTATTCCTGAGTCGCATATGCTTCAACGGTAATGGTCAGGTCAACAAGATGTGCCATCTCTTCGTTGTCCCAGCTTGCAGGAATCTGAATGGTGTCAAACAGAACCTTTTCTTCGCCGGTAACCAGAGCATTTTCAAAGAATACGTAGAAGGTGTAGGTGCCGCTTGCACGGTCAGCTACCTGATATACGGAGTAGGTGTCATCACCATAAACGGGAGCCAGATTATTGTATGCCTTCATGGTGTCGTTTTCCTTAACGATGCCGCCGCTAATCAGAGTCTGAATACCCAGCAGATCGTTGTAGCCGGTACCCATTACTTCGTTCAGATCGCTGTTGGGGCCGTCCTTGACGATGATCTTAGCAGCAACGTATGCGTTTTCAGAGCCCAGATTTTTAATGGTGGGATCCTTGAATACGGACTGACCGGGGTACAGCTTGCCGTAGTCGAAAACATCGTCAATGTCGTCTTCTGCATCGCCTACGTCGTTGCGCTTGTCGCCGTCAGCAATCAGGTTGCCGCGTTCGTCAGCCTTAACAACTGCTTCGGTCAGGTCGATGTCAACATTACCTGCGGTGAAGGTGTTGGTTGCTTCGTCGGTGTCGGTGAAGTATGCCAGAGTGCCGCCAACAACAGCAACAGCCAGCAGGCATACGATCAGGCACAGAGCCAAAATCTTTTTCTTGTTCATGTACATTCTCCTTTATGTCAGTTTCAATTGAGAACGATTAGGGGTTGATGACGTTGTTGGGGCCTGCGGTCTTGATAGCGGTGGTAGCAACCCAGTCTGCAACGTTAGCGGAGGTAACTTCGCCGAACGCTTCATTCAGAGCAGCTTCTGCGCCTACAGTTTCGAAGCCCTGCTTCTGAACAGCCTGAGAGAATACAACGATGTCATATTCGGGGCCAAAGAAGTCATAGAACTCATTACCTGCCTCCCAAGTCAGAGCGAACTGACGCAGGCTTGCAGTAGTAGTTGCGCCTGCTTCCAGAGGATCGGCATAGGTCTTAACAGCGATAACATATTCGGTACCATCAATGGTTACATAAACGAACTTGCCGGCATCATCCTTCAGATAGGTATAGTCGCCGTTCATCAGCAGGAAGTGGTCGTGCAGATCGGTGTATTCGGTAGAGGAGCCTTCTTTGTAGCTCTTAACGGTTTCGAACAGCAGAATGGTACGAACATAAGCGGCTTCGGTACCGACGTTGGTAACGGAAACGAACTTGTCGATTTCGTTGTTGATGGACTTGTCCCAGATGTTCAGGGAGGTCTTGTCATCGGTATCGGTCATGGTGCCGTCCTTGGACAGATAGCCGTCGCCCTTGGTTGCAGGCAGCAGCTTCTGGCCGTTCACAAAGGCATTGCCGTCACGGTCGGTTTCGTTCTGTACAATGTAAACATTACCTGCGGACATAACGTTTACGTCAGCGTCGCTGTCGGTCAGATAAGCGATGGTGCCCACTACGGAAGCGGCTACCAACAGAACAGCAGCCAGCAGCAGGGCAATAGCTTTCTTCAAATTCTTCATTTAATAATCTCCTTATGTATAGAGCGCGGTAGGGGTTAGGTGGTAGTGGAAGCCAATTCCCAAGCAACCAGCTCAGCAGACTTAGCTCCTTCTGCTTCGATATTTGCGGTCTGGATTGCGTATGCAGTCCATTCCAACTTTGCAGCAGCTGCTGCACTCATGTTATCGGTGGTTACTTCGGTCTTCACGGTAATCTTATCGTTTGCCAGCAAGTGGAATTCCTGTACAGTGTTCTTTTCTTCCACGGTTCGATACCAAACATTTTCCACACCTTCCAGAGAAGTCCAACCGTTTTCTTCCGTCAGCATGGAAGTGTACTCGTAGTAGTTTGCGGGAGAGCCGGTTTCTTCAAACTTTACAAACAGATAGCATTCTTCACTATTTGCAGCAACAGAAACAATGGGGTCCTTCTTATACTCGGTGCCGGGAATAGTGGGATAGGTATTATTCTGGCCCTCAGCAGGAGCACCATAGGTAACAGTGCCATCAGCATCAATGTTGATAGGAGATTCCTTCAGAGAAATGTCCAGAGTAGTGGGAGTAAAAGTGTTGGTAACAGCCTCGGTCTTGTCCTGCAGCCATGCGATGGTGCCTGCTACACTGGCTGCCACGATCATCAGAACTGCCAGACCCAGTGCAATTGCTTTCTTCATTTTCATTTTGGGTATTTCCCCTTTCCTTGTGTTTTATTTTTTCGCAGACGAGAGAAAATCCCCTGCGCTTATGTACAAAGTTTATGGGTTAGGGATTCTGAGTGGAATTCCACTGTGCCCACGCATCGGCAGCAGAGCTAAAGCCATCAGCCTGAATCGCTTCTGCAACAACGTCAATCTCCAGATTCTGCAGCTTAGCCAGATCGGTGTTGGATACAGTGCCGGGAATTTCAACATGAGTGAACAGGGGTTCCAGTTTAACGGGAGTTTCGGAGTACTCTACTACTTTATGGTAGCGGAATTCATACTTGCCTTTTTCATAGCCAACGCATGCCCACTTGCTACCATCCCAACCGTTAACCAGATTTTCCAACATAAACATGCCGCTTGTATTAACGAAGGTGGGGAATACTTCTTTAAGCTTAGAAATATCGCTAACGGTTACAAATACACGCACGTAGCAGTCTTCGCTCTTTGCTTCAACGGTAACAGTGGGGTCCTTTACATAAGTATGACCGGGCAGCAGCTTATAATCGTTTTTCATTACTCGTTCTGCGCCTGCTACTTCCTCGCCGTACAGGTCAACCTTGGCTTCGTCCAGCTTGATCTTTACATCACCAACGGTGAAGGTGTTCTGTACAACATCGGACTTTGCCTGTAGGTAAGCCAGAGTGCCGGCGACGGAGCCTGCCACCAGCAGAACTGCGCACAGCAGCAGTGCCAATGCCTTCTTGAATTTCTTCATTTTAACTTTCCTCCTATTTGTTTTTTAACGCCTATCGGCAAAATAGTACAAAGGTTTGTAAGGCTTATCACTCCGAGTGTGCTTGGAGTGATATCATTCATTGCAATGAATGATATTTTTTGCCCATGGGTTTGTTCCATTCACTGCCCCTACGGGAAGTGCCTGTCTTCCCTTAGGGAGTCATTTCTTCTTTTTTGCGCTTCTTCTTGGGCTTAGGTTCTTCCTCGTCCTCCGCAAAGAGGTCGGGTATGAACATCAGTGCCAGAAACAGCGCCGCACCCGCAATGGCTACGTACATCCCCGGGGGAGCGGATATGTAGCTTGCCACATACCCTAACTTGGGAACGCACAGCACGGGAGTGCCGATAATATTATTGGGATGGACCAGTGTGCCGTCTTCCATGTCGTTGGCATCACCCTTGGTACGGTAACGCACCAGATCGGGCTCGGTCTCGGAGGGTACCTCCCCCACCACGCGGTGGGTCGCCACGGTGTTCTCATTGACCATGAAGGTCAAAATCGTGCCGGGATGAATGTCCTCGGGAGCGATCTCCTTTACGTAGATCAGATCACCGGGAGAGTACACAGGCTCCATGGAACCGGACAAGACCGTAAACACCTGAAATCCCACAAGCCGCACACCTACCAGTGCCACCGCAAGCAGCACCGCTGCCGCTACGACCAGTGTGCAGACCGTATCCCATATTTTTTTGGCGATCTCCATTCTTACTGTCTCACCCCTTTCCTGAAAAAAATTCAGCAGAAACAGGGTATAAAACCCCTATACGCAAAGATACTCAAGCTAAGTCTACCGTTTTATCATACACCATTCAACAACATTCTTGTTACAAGCAGTTACAAATCAGTAAATTCCGCACTTTTTATGGCCAAAATTCGGCATTTAATCGATTTTGTACATTTTATATACCATTTCGTCGCAATTTTGCATAAGCACTCCATCTAAATGCACTCCACATTCTGCTCAAAAACATCTACTCATTTTGGTTACGCGCCACACAAATTGCCGTTCTAACCGAATACTTCCCCTAAATATGTATAGTATAATTGCACATACAAAACAGTAGGCGGCAATAATTATGGAAAAAGAACACTTCATCCACAGACTTACACAGCTTCGCTTGCGCAAGGGCGTTTCCGCGCGGGATATGAGTCTATCCTTAGGGCAAAGCGCAGGATACATTAACAACATTGAAAACGGTGTAAACCTCCCGTCCATGACGGTGTTCTTTTATATCTGTGAGTACTTCGGCATTACGCCCAAGGACTTTTTTGATGACGACACCGTTGCCCCTGCCAGAGTCAACGAGCTTGCTGAAGCCGCAAAGGCACTGTCCCCCGAAAATCTTGAGCATTTAATTGCCATCGTAAAAGCAATGAACAAATAAAAAATCCATGGGCTGCCGTCCATGGATTTTGCTGTTTATTGGGTTGTTTACTCTGCAGTACGTTCTGCAATGAACGCCTTGATGTATTCGATCTGTCTGGTAGTTTCTTCCTTTGCGGGGCCGCCGAAGCTCTTACGCTGGAACGCGCAGTTGAGCATATTCAGTGCCTCGTACACATCCGCGCCGAACAGAGGGGAGATCTCCTGCAGCTCTGCCAGAGTCAGCTCCTCCAAGGTCTTGCCGCTTTGTGTGCAGTGGTACACCAGTGCGCCCGTGACGGTGTAAGCATCACGGAAGGGCATCCCCTTCTTGGTGAGATAGTCGGCGCAGTCTGTGGCGTTGATAAAGCCCTTATTGGCTGCGGAGGCCATATTTTCCGTGAGCACCTTCATAGTGGAGATCATGCCCGTAAACACAGGCAGACACATGGACACGGTGTCCAGTGCATCGAATACGGGCTCCTTGTCCTCCTGCATATCCTTATTATATGCCAGAGGCAGACCCTTCATGGTGGTCAGCAGGCTCATCAGGTCACCGTATACACGGCCCGTCTTGCCGCGTACCAGTTCGGCCACGTCGGGGTTCTTCTTCTGGGGCATGATGGAGGAGCCCGTGGAGTAGGCATCGTCCAGCTCGATGTAGCGGAACTCCCAGCTGCACCACTGGATGACCTCCTCGGAGAAGCGGGACAGGTGCATCATCAAAATGGACAGGTCACTCATAAGCTCCAGTGCATAGTCACGGTCGGAGACCCCGTCCAGACTGTTCATCATGGGTCCCTTGGCAAAGCCCAGCGCCGCCGCGGTCATGTGGCGGTCAATGGGATAGGTGGTGCCCGCCAGTGCGCCGCTGCCCAGAGGGCACTCGTTCATGCGCACCAGACAGTCCTCCAGACGGGTCACGTCGCGGCAGAGCATATTGGCGTAGGCCAGCAGATGGTGGGCAAAGGTAATGGGCTGTGCACGCTGCAGGTGGGTGTACCCGGGCATGACCGTCTCTTGATGCTGCTCCGCCTGCTCGATCAGTGCCTGCTGCAGGTTCAGGATCTCGGGGATCAGGTCGGTGATGGCCTGTCGAACATACATACGGAAGTCCACGGCAACCTGATCGTTGCGGCTGCGGGCGGTGTGGAGACGCTTCCCCGCATCCCCGATGCGTTGGGTGAGGATGGTCTCCACGTTCATGTGGATATCCTCGTTGGCGGTGGTGAATTCCACGGCACCATCCTCCACGTCATGGAGGATCTGGGTAAGTCCCTCCTGAATATCGTGGTTGTCGTCCTCGGAAATGATACCGCAGGCAGCCAGCATATCCGCATGGGCCTTGCTGCCTTGGATGTCCTGCTTATACAGTCTATGGTCAAAGGTGATGGACTGGTTGAAGTCGTTTACCAGCTCGTCGGTTTCCTTTTGAAATCTGCCGGACCAAAGTTTCATAAATAACTCCTTTTATCAAATAACATAAGGCTCCCCTTTTAGGGGCGCGACGCGTTAAACAAATATGCCGGTGGCATATTTGTAGCCAAAGCGGGAAGCAATCTATGATTGCGACCAGGGCCGTAGGCTGTCGAGCGAAGCGAGACTGAGAGGTAGATATTTCATGATAACCTCTCCGCCCTCGACAAGCTCGGGCACCTCTCCTTAAAAGGAGAGGCTTTCAAGATGTTCAAAAGGGCAACGATGTTGCCCTTTTGTTGTATCATTGCAATTATTTAGATCTTGCCGCTCTTGACCAGAGCCTGTACCTTGGTGGGCAGACCCCACAGGTTGATGAAGCCTTCTGCGTCCTTCTGGTTGTAGTCGGATTCGCCGAAGGTGGCAATGGATTCGGAGTACAGGGAGTTGGGGCTCCAAACGCCTGCCTTGATGATGTTGCCCTTGTACAGCTTCAGCTTGACCTTGCCGCTGACGACCTCCTGGGTCTTGTCAACGAAGGCTGCCAGTGCTTCACGGAGGGGGGAGAACCACAGACCGTTGTACACCAGATCCGCATAGCTGATGGCCAGCTCCTGCTTCTTGCGGGCGGTCATCTTGTCCAGAGTGACGGATTCCAGATATTCATGAGCTGCATACAGGATGGAGCCTGCGGGAGTTTCGTATACGCCGCGGCACTTGATGCCAACCAGACGGTTTTCCACGATGTCCAGCAGACCGATGCCGTTTGCGCCGCCGATCTCGTTCAGAGCCAAAATAATTTCCTTCGGGGACATTGCTTCACCGTTGAGGGCGGTGGGGATGCCCTGTTCGAAGTCCAGCTCGATGTAGGTGGGCTTATCGGGAGCCTGCAGAGGAGATACGCTCATTTCCAGGAAGCCGGGCTTTTCGTACTGGGGTTCGTTGCCGGTGTCTTCCAGATCCAGACCCTCATGGCTCAGGTGCCAC
This sequence comes from Oscillospiraceae bacterium, assembly GCA_017415945.1. The sequence continues at coordinate 14,075 of JAFQDR010000108.1, read as the reverse complement.
AGGTTCTTGTCCTTGGAGTAGTTGGTTTCGCGATTGATCTTCAGAGGAACATTGTGAGCCTCTGCGTATTCGATTTCTTCCTCACGGCTCTTGATATCCCAAATACGCCAGGGCGCGATGATGGGCATATCGGGAGCAAAGTGCTTGACCGCCAGCTCGAAACGAACCTGGTCGTTGCCCTTGCCGGTGCAGCCGTGGCAGATGGCGTCGGCGCCTTCCTTAATGGCGATGTCTACCAGACCCTTTGCGATGCAGGGACGGGCGTGTGCGGTGCCCAGCAGGTATTCTTCATACTTAGCACCTGCCTTCAGACAGGGCATAATGTAATCGTTGACGTATTCTTCGGTGAGGTCCAGAACATACAGCTTGGATGCGCCGGTCTTGAGAGCCTTTTCTTCCAGACCTTCCAGCTCGTCGGCCTGACCTACGTTGCCGGAAACAGCAATGACTTCGCAGCCGTCGTAATTTTCCTTCAGCCAAGGGATAATAACGGAGGTATCCAGACCGCCGGAGTATGCCAGAACAACTTTCTTGATTTCTTTGTTAGCCATGATATATACGCTCCTGTGTAGAAGATTTTGGTTCAATAAAGATTCATGCTGTGTATTATAGCACTTCCGTTTCCAAAGTCAACATCTACGGTATTTTTCCGTAATTATTGTGACTTTCGTGCATTTTGTCATCCCTTCATAGGCACTTTGCACAAATCGCCATTTTTATTTATTCGGTATATACTGTATATTTATTCATTTATGCAGAATGTTGGCGGATAGATGAATATTAAAAATCACCCGTCCTTTCGGACAGGTGATTGCATATACATATAATATATTGTGCTTATGCTTCTGCCTGTGCGGAAACGCGGGAACGGATGACGAACAGGGTCACCAGCATGAGCACGATGGCAACGGGCAGTGCGATCCATGCGGACTTTACAAAGCCTGCAATGACGTAGGACACAAAGGACACCGCAGCCACGGTGATGGCGTAGGGCAGCTGAGTGGATACGTGGGAAACGTGGTCGCACTGTGCGCCTGCGGATGCCATAATGGTAGTATCGGAAATGGGAGAGCAGTGGTCACCGCAGACAGCACCTGCCATGCAGGCGGACACGCAGATGATGCCCAGAGGATCGCTCATGGGGAATACGCCCTGTACAATGGGAATCAGCATACCGAAGGTGCCCCAGCTGGTGCCGGTTGCGAAAGCCAGGAAGCAGCCAATCAGGAATACAATGGCGGGCAGGAACATTGCGAAGCTCTTTGCATAGGTTTCCACCATGGTTTCTACAAACAGCTTTGCGCCCAGAGAGTCGGTCATTGCCTTCAGGGACCATGCGAAGGTCAGGATCAGAATTGCGGGAACCATTGCCTTGAAGCCTTCGGGCAGGGTTTCCATCATCTGACGCAGAGTCACGGTGCGGCGGATGCCGAAGTAAATGAATGCGAATACCAGAGAGAATGCGGAGCCCAGCATCAGACCGACGGAAGCGTCAGCACCGGAGAATGCTTCGATGAAGGATGCGCCGTCAAAGAAGCCGCCGGAGTAGATCATGCCGATGACGCAGGATGCAATCAGGATGATAACGGGCAGAACCAGATCCAAAACAATAGCCTTGCCGCTGTCTTCCGCTTCCACCACGTTTGCGTACTGGTTAGCGCCGGAGAACAGGTCGCCATGTTCCATGGCGTTGCGTTCGTTGATGGCCATGGGGCCGAAGTCGAACTTCATCACAGCCAGAGTGATCATCATAATGATGGTGAGAATGGCGTAGAAGTTGAAGGGAATCGCCTGAATGAACAGAGTCAGACCCTGGCCGTCTTCCGCAAAGGAAGCAACAGCAGCAGCCCAAGAGGACACGGGAGCGATGATGCACACGGGAGCGGCGGTAGCGTCGATCATGTAAGCCAGCTTTGCGCGGGAGACCTTGTGCTTGTCGGTAACAGGGCGCATAACGGAGCCCACGGTCAGACAGTTGAAGTAGTCATCAATGAAGATCAGGCAGCCCAGCAGCACGGATGCCAGCTGTGCGCCTACACGGGACTTGATGTTGGTTTCTGCCCAGCGGCCGAATGCAGCGGAAGCACCTGCCTTGTTCAGCAGGGAAACCATGGCGCCCAGCAATACCAGGAACACCAGAATACCGATGTTGTAGCTGTCGGACAGAACGGAAACGATGCCGCCGTTGAATACGTGGAGCACAGCTTCTTCCGGATTGAAGTTTGCGTACAGCAGACCGCCGGTGACGATGCCGATAAACAGGGAGGAATATACTTCCTTGGTTGCCAATGCCAGTGCAATGGCGATGATGGGAGGCAGCAGTGCCCATGCGGTGTTGTAGAAACCGCTGACAGCTTCCTCGCCGCCTGTGGCGAATACGGTGGTGGTGAATGCGGCTACGATCAAAACGATGATGGGCAGCAGCATCAGGGACTTGCGAAGGTTGTTTCTCATAAAAATTACTCTCTTTCTCACGGAAGACAATGCATCACAAAAACGAAAAAAGCCATGTATGCAAAGGCTGCAATACATGACAAACACACTCATCCGTACAGACAGCCCTCCGCTTAGGCGGCCTGATATGATTCGAAACCTGCTCCTGTGGAGCCAAAGATTTCTGAGAATATATGCTAAGGCAGTGCAAGGCATCGTCTTGCAGATGGGCTGTCGCCCTTCAAAAGACGATAACGAAGCAATGCCAACGCATATGCATTCAGAAATAGGTTGAGAACATATCGGTCGTCAATGCGACAGTCGCAGAGATCTTCTCCCTGCGCCCGGGTACAAAGCCCATAGACCCAAGCTCTGCCCCTCGGCGGCATCCCCTTTCGCACACGGGGGTCTCCCCTTTCACTGTGCCTACTCTTGTCAGCCGCGCCTCTATCTTCCGATATTCAATTGGATACACCTTATTATATGTGCTTCTCGGAAAAAGTCAATTGTATTTTAACATAGAATTAACACAGGAAACACAGCAATATGTCAAAAAACGATATTTTCATCCCCACATTCCGCACCGAAACCACACGACCTTGTAGGGGCGGATATCATCCGCCTCAAAGCTTGGTCAAGCTGCGCAGTAAATGATACATCCTATGTAAGGGCGAACTGTGTTTGCCCGTTTCACTCGGTCGTCAAGAGAATCTCTGTCGTGAGCTTGACGCCCATGCGGAAGCCCCATTGAAACACCCATTCCTCATCCTCGGCAGCAAGGAGATTTCGACGAGCTTCCAATTCGAAAAGCAATCGCTTCCGTTCTTCTCCGAGCACTTTCTCCATGCACTCCATGGTTTCCCCGTAGGCCTGTAAAAGTGCCGCATACGACTCACACTCGTTCTTTTTGCGGTGCAGACGATCCGCAGCTTCACTATAAATACATTGCAAAATATCCATATCCGCCATCTCCTTAAGCTCTATATGACTTTGTTTTTGTATAAACCACATGAGATTTAATATCAATAGTGACTTAAAATTTCGTGCTAAACTAATAAAAAAACAAAGGAGCCGCATCTATGACATACCAACAGCGTTTACGTGATCTGCGAACAGAGCGCGGTCTTAGCCAAGAAGCCGTAGCACAGGTTTTGAACACCACCCAGCAATACTACGGGAAATACGAGCTGGGGAAACGTCCCTTGCCCATAGAGCACCTGATCACCCTTTGCAAATTTTATGAGGTATCCGCCGACTGGCTGCTTGGGCTGAAGGAAAAGAACAATTGATAAGGGGTCTTACGCCAAAATGGCGGATTGCTTGCTTCGGCCGCACCACCGCACACTGTAGGGGCGAACTGTGTTCGCCCGTTTTTTAGCTCGCACCCACATAGGTACTGTAGTTAGAAATCGTCGAAGCCCTCCAAAATGAGCGTGTCAAAGTCGTATTTTTTCGGATCGAAGCTTGAAAAGGTGGATTCAAAATAAACCATTTCACAGGCGGATTTTCCCGTAAGCAGTGCGTCTTTTGCACGTTTGATGTCCTCCGTGTCCAAATGACGAAGCGCAAGCATTATCGATTCGTACAGCAGGACACACATCTGTTTGTAACGCGGTCTTTTGGGGCTTTGCTTCATAGAATCACCTTCAAAAATATTATGAACTTATAATAAGTTCACTCGCAACATATTATCACAAAACGGACTTAAAATAAATACATACGAACTCATTTTAAGTTGTTTGGTGGTTTTATGGTGAAAATGGAAAAAGATAGACACCTTGGGTTAAGAATTGAGCCCAAGCTTCTGTACAAGCTACAATATATTGCCAAGTACGAAGACCGCAGTATTAACAAGGAAGTCATCTCCCTGATCCGCAAAGAAGTGGAACGCTTCGAAAAGGAACACGGAGAAATCAAACCGGAATAAAGAGCCTGACAAACGCGCATTGTCAGGCTCTTTTGTTTGCTGTGTATTGAAGTAGATCCTCCGTCGAAAGCTTCTGCCCACCTACGGCGGGAGCAAGCACCCGCCCTACAGGTGCCGTGGTAAATTCTGTACACCGCAACAAAAAGAGCTGCTGCAAAATTGCAACAGCTCTTTTTTATTCAAACGATTTTAGCCTTTCGCATAGCCGCCAGCACAGGCTTTGCGGCAGCGGCCATCAGCACAGAGGACACTGCGCTTGCGGCCAGTCGAACCCAGAGCACCCCAAAGACCATGGCATAGGTGTAGTAGCCGAACATTTTGGAATCCACATACAGGGTAAAGGTGTTCAGCAGAGAGCAGATCAGCCCGCTGATGACACAGGTCACCCAAAATGCAATGGGCAGCTTCTTCTCAATCACCGCATTCAGCCCCACATACCCCCTCAGGAGCTTGGCGCACAAGCCCATGGACAGGCCGCGGAACATAGCGGGAGTCATCCACAAAAGTGTGGTGACCGTAAAGCCATAGGTCAGCATTTGGTTCGCCAGCTCTCCCAAGGCCCCGACGATCATTGCATCCACAGGGCCGAACATCAGCGCGGCAACGATCACAGGCAGATGCTCAAAGGTCAGCTTCAGGCCGCCTACGGGAACAGCCAGCATAGACAGCGCAAAATACAGGGCTGCAAGCATGGCGTTGGTGGCCATTCTTTTGGTTTTGGTTTGCATAAAAAAACTCCTTTCGCAGCAGTTGCCACGAAAGAAGTTTGTAAGACAGTCCAATATAGTCCGAACCGATCGCGACATTCGGTCTGCATTGGTCCGGCTGTGATCCATCATGGCAGCGGACGCGGCGCAGCATCGCATGCCACAAAGGCACTTCGTCGGTGAGCAACATCCCGTCCCACCGCACTTAACGCGCTGAACCTACTCTGCATCAAATTAACGAAATCGAGTATATCACGCTATTCGACAGATTGCAACTGTTTTTTATTCCCGCTCCAGCAGGCTCCGCAGAGCCTTCAGATCGGGTCTTCCCTTTTGGGTCAGCTTTTCCAGCTTCTCCATCTTTTCCATCAGATCCGTTTCGGGCGCGGCGGTCTCCACCCCCGCGGCCAGAAAGCGGGCAAGCAGTCGGTTCATGCGCTTGCGGCGGGGCTTCTCCATATCCGAAAGGGTCTTCACCACGCTTTTAACCACATCCTTCTTGCTGCGGGTCAGCTCCGTCAAGGTCTTTGCTCCCGTGGATTCCAGCACATAGAACAGATCTCCCACCAGCTCACGCTTTTCCTCGGCAGTCATGCTGCCCAGCCACATACGGATAGCCGCATCGGACTGCTCCCCGAAGGGACTGCGCTCGTCCAGATACAAATAGCGATTGCGCCACACCGCCCAGGAATAGGGGTCGTGCTGCATGAGCCCGCTCTTATCGGAGTAGATGATCTGATAGTTGTCGTCATGCTCCATGAGCATCCCCACCAGAGAGGACTGGGGCACATAGTTGATGCAGCGGTCCCGCATGGTTTGGTAGGCCTCGCTTTCCAGCATCTCCTTGGTAAAGCCGGGGCCGTCGTTGCTGTATGCCCGCAGGATGCGCCCACGGACAGCGGCATTGCAGTGGACAGCCGCCCAAATAGCCAGATTGCCCCCCTTGGAGTGTCCTCCTGTGCGGATGGGCCCCGTATGCCGTGCTGCCACCTCATTCAGGTACGCAGCCGCCCGCTCCTGTGCGGGAACATGGGACAGGAAGGTCATATTGAAGTCCTCCTTCCAGCCCACAATGGTGTCATCGGTACCCCGATATGCCACAAACAGACTGCCGTCGGACAATCGGAAGGACAGGGCGCAGAACTGCATCTCCTTTTCCTCGTCGATAATATTTTCAAAGGCAAAGAGCTCCGCAGCTCCGTATCGCTCGGACTCCGCCGCCAAATGGGACATATACAAAATATCGTCGGGCAGGATGGCACCCAAGCGCCGCTCCCCCTCAAACTCCCGCGGCATATGCTCCATGGCATCACGGAGGGAAATGCTTCCGCTTTCGTGAGGGGCGGGAACGATGTCCGAAAAGTCCAGAAAGCAGACCATAGACAAAATCACGCTGTCCACCTCATTGAAGGGGTCTTGGGCAAAGCTCAAGTCTCCCCGCCAGTCTACATAGTCAAATACCGTATGGATCTCACGCACAATGCATCACCTCATATCTAATATAGTATGCAGACCAAAGGGAAACAAGTCAGATTTTGTAAACAAATAGAAAAGCCTCCCCTGTGTAAGGGGAGGTGGGCCGAGCCTGCGAGCAGATGACTGAGAGGTAGAATATAACAGAAACCTCTCCGCCTCGCAAGCTCGGCACCTCTCCTTAAAAGGAGAGGCTATTATATGGTTCGTCTTCTCATAAAGTTGCCCAGTGTCTCCGTTACCTCGGAGGTATAGGCAAAGGTGCCGGGGTACTTGGCAAGGATCTTCTGCACATCGGGCACCTCACGCTTATTCACCACGCAGACCATGAGCTTGGTCTCCTTATGGGTGTACATCCCCATTGCGGGCATAACGGTGACGGAGTGGTGCAGATCCTCAATGATCTCCTTGGCGATCTCCTCGTAGTGATTGGACACGATCTCGAACTTCACCGCGCGCTTCACGCCCTGCATAAGCTTCTCGCTCACCTGACTGGACAGATAGCAGTAAATGATGCACAGAATCACAGGCTCCACATTGAAGCCGTACACGAAATAGCTCAACAGTGCCACAGAGGTGTTCAGAGCAAAGATCACCGTGTTCATGTTCAAATCCGGTCTGACCTTACGGATGCAGGCCGCCACAATGTCCGTGCCCCCCATGGAGCCTCCCGCCTTTACGGTGGAGGCAAACAGGATGCCGTTGAGCACACCCGCCGCAATGGGAGCCAGAATGGTGCTGGTGCCGTTGGAGGTCACATACACAAAGGCACTCAGATCGATGATGCGGTTCTTATACACGATCAGGAACACGGAGAAGCTCAGGGTAAAGGTCAGAGACTTGGCAATAAACTCCTTGTCCACAAAAAACAGGGCAATAATGCACAAAGGGAGGTTGAACACCAGATTCAAATACCCCACGCTGATGCCCAGCTTATACTGGATCATAGTGGCAATCCCGTTGACCCCTGCAGGGGCGAAGGCATTGTTCAGGATGAAGATTTCATAGTTGGTTGCCGCCAGCAGGGCAAACAGCAGAATCAGCACATAGCTTTTCACGGAGCCAAGATGTTTCATAGTCATTCCCTCAATTTACATCTATTACAGTTTTGAGCACATAGTATCATATAATCATACATTGTCAAGCAAGGACGAACATTATTCACACATCTCTCAAAACACTGTCTGCACCAAAAACATATAGCAAACGGTGCCGCACAGGATGCTCAACAGGGTATTTCGCTTCCAAACATACAGCACCCCCGTGACCAGACAGGCAAGTGCCGAGGGCAGCCATCCACCGAGGGCGGCAAAGCTGACACCCTTCAGGCAGTACACCACCAGCATCCCCATAATGGCATAGGGCAGCACCCGCCCCAGCTTCTCCACCATGGGCGGCACGGGCCGTCCCCCGCGAAATACCCAGAAGGGCAGGAAGCGGATCAGGGCAGTGACCCCCGCGCCCACCAGTACCGCAGACCACAAATACACATTGTTCATGCAGTCTCCTCCTTATACAGCATCAGCAGGATGCCGATGCCCACCATAGCGGGGATCAGAAAGCTTTCGGCACCGAAGATCAGCAGGCTCACCACAGACACGCCCACCCCAATGAGGGCGGGGCCATGGGTTTCGGCGGTCAGCCACTGTTCCAGGAATACCACCAGAAACAGGGCGGTCAAGGCGAAATCAATGCCCTCACTGTTAAATTGCAGTACCGTTCCCGCCGCAGCCCCCAGCAGGGAACCGCCCACCCAGTACAGATGGTCCAGCAGGGTCACCAGCAGGTAATAGACCTTCCGTTCCTCCGCCGTGAGTCCTACGGGATCGGTGCACACCAGAGAGTAGGTCTCATCCGTAAGCCCGAAAATCAGATAAGGCTTGGCCTTTCCCACATCCCGATACTTTTCCAGCATGGAAATGCCGTAAAACAGGTGACGAGCATTGACCATCAAGGTGGTCAGTCCCACGGTCAGCAGGGATGCACCCCCTGTCATCAAGCCGATGACAGCGTACTGCATACTGCCCGCATAGATCAGCAGGCTCATGGCGGCAGTCAGCAGGATCCCGAAGCCGTTTGCCTTCATAATGATGCCAAAGCCGAAGCCCAGCACCAGATACCCTGTAAGCACGGGAAGGGTGTCCTTCAAGGCTCGTCTATAAAGTTGCTTCATGTTTCGTTGTTTCTTTCTCGTTGATAAATACAGCTGTTGTGGATACGCTCCACCTTGACCTTCTTTACGTCCTCATAATCAAAGAGACTGAATTGCCAGTCGGCGGCATCCAGATAGCGGAAGATCTTATGCATGATTTCATTGCGCTGCTCAGTGGGGGTGCCGTGGAAGCGCACCACCACCGCACTGGCGAAGAAATCCTCGGTGATGACCTTGCGAACCAGATACACCGCCTCGATGGTGCCGTTGTCTGCCTCACGGACAGTATCCAGCAGGCCCTCCAGCAATTCCTCGGGCAGCTGCTCGGGCACCAGGGTGTCCTGCTTCCGCAGCTCACTCACACGGTCATACACATCCTTTTGATGCTGACCGATCCGCACCGCACGGTCACGGTAGGTGTCCAGCTCCTCCTGTCTGCCTGTGATGCAGCAGAACTGCCCGATGGCCGCAAGGCCCTGGTCGATGGCATTGTGGTTGTTGGCCATGGCAATATACAGGTCGTCCATACCTGCGGGGTCATAGCGGTGCAGGCGCCCCAGCCCCCGCATGAAGTACCCGTAAGCAGCGGCGGCAGTGTCCAGCTCGTCAATAGCTCGGTCACACAGAGCCTCCGCATCCTTATATCTGCCCATGGCACGCAGGTCGTCCACCGTATCGGGATAGCCCACGGCATCCAAGGGTCTGCCCTGCTCCTCCCACTCCGCCACGCGGGCGGCGGGCTTCAAGTATTCCTCAATGCGTTCGTTTTTGTAGGATTCCGCACCGTTTTCATAGACCAAGGCCTCCACATATTCACGGGCCTTGGTACACTCCTCCCGATAGCCTTCGCTGTCAACGGACTCGACAATGCCCCAATCCGTGACCCCCAAGGTCTCCAAACGCATTTTCAAGGTGGGGTGGGTAGCACTGCGGGAGAGGATCTCCTTGTCCACCAGATTGTCCCAAGCCTCTGCCCGCTTGGCCATGGCGGCACGGAAGGGCTTCAGAGTGTCTTCGATCACGTGCTTGGGTGCCTCCGGCTGAGCGTAGAAGGGTGTTGTATCCTCCACGCCCTGCTCCCATTGATAGAGCTCATAGTAATGCATCTTCAGCAGTGCGGAAGCGGCACAGCGGGCATCCCCATGCTCTGCCATGGCACGGTCCGCCGCGGTCTCCTTCAGCACCGAGCAGGCATAGTCATAAAGGAAGTATTCAAACAGATACACTGTGTCCGTAAAGCGGAACAGCCATTCCGTAAACCAGCTCAGCCAGTGGGGTGTTTTCCCGTTGTACAGGAAGTTGAAATAGCTTCTTTCCCGATCTGTTCCATCGTTTTCCGCCCGCATATGCCCGAACTCGTGGAGCAGCACCGTGTACAGCTCCTCGCGGGACAGCAGCTCCAGCAGCACAGCGCCCAGCTGCACGGAATAGGTATCCCCAATATGGGCAATGCCGCCGTTGAAGTCCCCCTGCAGGGAAATAGCAATGTCTCCCTCACAGTCCAGATCCTTTGCCGCCTGCTTTGCAAGGGCATACAGGCGGGGATACTCCGACTGAGGCACATAGGTTCTGTCCTCGGCAAATATCTCCTTGGGTGCGGGGAATCGAATTTGGGTCAAGCCGCACAAAATCCAGCAAAAGGCCCCATACATCCGCAGGATATTGGGGGAAGCACCGTACAGTACACCACCGCTGACCGCGGCACCTATCCCGCAAAGCACCAGCACCACAGCGATCCCGTCGCTGCAGAAGCGCAGACGGCGAAGCTTCCGCAGCCCATGCACGGAAACCTCCTCCGCTCGCTCACGGCCCTCCAGCAATCTGCGCTGTTGGGCGGCAACATCCATGGCGTTCATCCGATTCCGATACATTCTGCTCAGCAGCAGGCTTACGGGCAGCCACAGCAGGGGCAGGCAAAGGCAAACGGTAAACACCCACATGGCAGGCAGCGCGGGTACATTCTCACCCACAAGCTGTCCACCTATATGCAGTCCGAAGGCCAATACCGCGGATATGCCCACCAGCAGCCAGCCCCGACGGCTGATGCGCTTGTCGTATTCACTTTGAGGCTGTTTCTTTTTCATGGGGCTCACTCCTTGGGAATCGATTGTATTTGACACATTATACCACAAGCGTTTCCCGCTCACAAGCACATTGACCCTCGGCACGCCAAGTGATAAGATAGTTGTAATCAATCCTCCGTCCCAATTGCCGCAAAATGGTTATCGCGCACAACGTGCATCATTGCGGTACGAGCCGAAAAAGAAAGGAGCATCCTCATGACCGATATGGAAACCGCATACGCACTGGCCGAGGCAGTCCATAACTGTGGGGGCTGCGCCTATTTCGTGGGAGGCTTCGTCCGTGACAGACTGCTGGGCATAGACAACAAGGACATCGACATAGAAGTCCACGGCATCACCCCCGCTCAGCTGGAAGACATCCTCCACACCATCGGGGAGCCCACCGCCTTCGGGGAAGGCTTCGGGGTATTCGGGCTCAAGGGCTGCGACATCGACATCGCCATGCCCCGCAAGGAAACCCTCCGCGGACAGGGACATCGGGACTTCGATATTTTCGTAGATCCCTTCATCGGCACCCGAGCCGCCGCCCGCCGTCGAGATTTCACCGTCAACGCCCTGATGCAGAATGTGCTCACCGGGGAGATCATCGACTGCTACGGAGGCAAGGCAGATCTGACAGCGGGCATTCTGCGACATGTCTGCGACGAGAGCTTCCCCGAGGATCCCCTGCGGGTGCTGCGGGGTGCCCAATTTGCCGCACGATTTGACTTGACCCCCGCACCCGAAACTGTCCGCCTATGTCGGACAATGAACCTGCATCACCTGCCGTCCGAGCGCATCGAAGCAGAGCTGAAAAAGGCACTTTTGAAGGCAGAGCGCCCCTCTGTGTTTTTCACCGTCCTGCGGGAAATGGAGCAGCTGGACATCTGGTTCCCCGAATTGAAGGCCCTCATCGGGCAGGAGCAGCACCCCACCTACCACGCAGAAGGGGACGTCTGGAGCCACACCATGATGGTGCTGGACGAGGCCGCCAAGCTGCGAAACAGGGTGCAGCAGCCCTATTCCTTCATGCTTTCGGCCCTTTGCCACGATTTCGGCAAGGCTGTCAGCTCCGAAGCCGCAGCGGACGGGGCCGTTCACGCCTACGGACACGAAACCGCGGGGCTGCCCCTTGTGAAGCAGTTTCTCAGCCGCATCACCAAGGAAACCAAGGTCATTGACTACGCGCTGAATATGACGCGGCTCCATATGCGCCCCAACATCGCCGCCCACAACGGGGTATCCGTCAAATCCACCAACAAGCTCTTTGACGAAGCCCTTGTGCCTCGAGATCTGATTTGTCTCGCTCTGGCGGACGATCGCGGCCGTATCAGTCTCAAGCCCGCCCCCTCCACGGAAGCATTTCTCATGGACAGAGTGGCGGTGTACGAGGAATATATGTCCCGTCCCTATGTTATGGGCAAGGACTTGATCGCAGCGGGACTGACCCCGGGGAAGGACTTTTCGGACATCCTCGCCTATTCCCACAAGCTGCGCTTGGCGGGGATCCCCAAGGACAGTGCACTGAGGCAGACACTGAGCTATGCACGGAAGACTTTTCTTTAAAATCAGACCATGATAAACTATACGCAAATAAGATCAAGCCCCATAAAACCAAACAGCGCAGTGAGTTTTCACTGCGCTGTTTTTGTCTCTATAAATTTATCTGTAATATCAATCAAGCCATCTATTTCATCAAGCTCGTCCATCAGCCACTCCATTTTCTCATAAACCTCCGAACGATAGACATCCACCAACTTTTTGTCCCGATGCAGTTCCTCCCCCGAATAGTACGCGCCGTCATCGTTGGGATAACCAAACACGGTCACGCGGGCGTAAAAGCCGCGGTTGGTAAATACCTTGACCGCATTGCCCGGCAGCAGCGGGGTCGTTTCAATCACCGTTCTGCGAAGCCGATAGGCCAAAGCCTCTATGAGAAAAAGCTTCTTCCCTGCCTTTTGCGCAAAGCAAAACATTGCCACAAGTGCCGAAACCCCCACCGCGCACATGATCCAAAAGATGTTCCAATCTCTCCGAACAAATCCCGACAGCTCTTTTCCATCGGTCAAGAATACCGTCACAAAGATAGAAAGCATCATCAGCACCCAAAGACAAACTGCAAAGACGATCTCCCTTTTGCGGGCATGTTTTATATCACTCAGCTGCAGCATGAGTTCTTCCGCCGATTCCCTCGCTTGGAAGTCCAGTCGGGGCTCCATGGCGCAAACAAAATCCCAAGGATTGAGAACCCCCATAATCTGATGAACCGTGCCGTCCTTCATTCGGATGACCAGGGTATTTATCTGCGCCTGCACAAATTCCACTTCGGAAATATGGCAGTCAATTTTACCGAACCAGTGATACCTGCCCTTAACCGTTCCATCCACAAAGGTCAGAACCGCATTATGATTGAGCATCAAAAAAATTCCGCTGACCACGGCAATCAACACCCCCGCGCCAATCAGCAGCAGAGTATCAAATAATTCCGCCTGCGGATCTTGGCGGGCAACATAAAGGGTAAAGCCAATCAAAAACAGGCCGCAAAACAGTGTGATTTTGTACCAAATGGATTTTTTTGCAAACACAGCGCTTACCATTTCATCACCGCCTTTTCCTAATTATACCATATCGTCCCAGCTTTGCAAATCCGTCGGTATAATCCACCCCCAATGACAGATAATAGCATCGTGATTTGAACACAAGGAGAAGGATATATATGAAAGCAACAGGTATTGTACGCCGTGTGGATGATCTTGGCAGAATTGTCATCCCCAAGGAGATCCGCCGCACCCTGCACATTAAGGAAAGCGACCCGCTTGAAATTTTTACCGACCGTGACGGCGCGGTGATTTTCAAAAAATACTCCCCCATGGGTGAGCTGGCGGACTTTGCCGCCCAAATCTGTCAGGCTCTGCACAAGACCACGGGGGTACCCGTGGCCATCTGCGACCGCGACGCCATCGTCACCGCAGCGGGCAACGGACACCGCTCCATTGCGGAAAAGCCCATCAGCAAGGAGCTGGAGTCTACCCTCAACGCCCGCTCTCTGTATTATGCGCCCCACGACGTCCCCGGATTCATGCCCACAGGCACGGACACGGAGCTGCGGGTGGAGATTGCCGCACCCATTCTGGCGGAGGGGGATATCCTCGGCGGGGTGCTGTTTTTGGGGGAAGCGCAGAAAAAGCTCACCTCGGAGGTGGAGCAGAAGCTGGCACAGGCGGTGGCTCTGTTTCTGGGCAAACACATGGAAAACTAAAAACAGGCTGTTGCATAGCAAAATGTAATCAAATTAAGATAATGTACAAATAAAGCAGCTG
>JAFQDR010000107.1 GCA_017415945.1 Oscillospiraceae bacterium | reverse complement strand
TACAAGGCGGCACTCTTCGGTAAGGCGGGTGGACGATAATGTCCGTAACCGTCGGAACCGTTCTCAAAAAGGTAGCCGAGGTGCTTGTGTCCTCCAAAGGCGGACGCAAGTTCATCGGCTATACCATCGGTATCACGCTCTTTCTCGTACTCCTCCCGATGATCGTTATTGTCGGTTTATTCGGATGGATGGCGGGAGACGGCGGGACGATGCTCGATCGTGATCAGATCATATCGCAACTTCCGATCGAACAGCAGGAGCAGATCGACGTGATTGACACCACCTGCGATACCATTGTCACTACATTCAAGATCTACGGTCTGCCCGTATCCGATCAGAGAAAAGCACAGGCAATCTACATTGACAAGCTCATGGGACTTGAATCGCAGGACGGATTCTTCGATCTGCTTGCAGAATGCTTCGTGAATACTGATGAGTCAATGTCCGTTTATACGTTGATCTCCGTCGCTTTTCTCGTTTCATTCAGCGATGAGGAGATCGCCAAATTCGACGAACTCTATGGAGTATCCACAGGACTTGCGGAAGAAATTACAACAACATCATAAAGAAAGAAGGAATCAAAATGAAATACAGAGGATTCAATATACGGACGGTCGATGCCATTTACCTGCTCCGATACAATGCAGCAGAGGATAGCAACGAAAGATGCCACGGTGTATACTGTGAAGTTTACAACGTAACCGATGACGGACTCACCGAACGGCTGGATGATTTTACTCTCGCGGAAGGTTATGAGATCCCCGATTGCTCCGCTGCGGAGATCGAAAAAGCGATCAGTGATTACGTGGACGAGCATATCATTCCGATGGAATACTACCGTGCCGATGCTCTTGCCGACCGTAGAAACCACCTCATCGGAAGACTTGTATCGTGGATCGGTGAGGAGCAGCACGGGCGCGAGCTTTACGATACGCTCTCCGCTTATATCGGAATGACAGACGAGGAAATCTGTTCCTGCGGCTTCAAGTCGCTCGTGCCGTACTTCGATCAGGACGAATACGCACAGACCATCGCCGATGAAATGATCCGAATCGGAACAGACAACACCACCGATGGCGGATGGATCTTCCTCTACGAATACATCGGCGAGAAGTTCGGTGTAGATCTTGATACGAACCATACTATGCTCGACAAAATCTGCCGTGAACTTTCCACAAATGAGGATATCGTTGCGGCGGTTGATGTCCACAACCGGGGCTTTGAAATCACCTTCAACGTTGACTACTGTCCCTATCTCCGCTCAGATGACATCAGTGAAGACAGTAGTCAGACCATGCAGTAATTCAGAAAGGAACAACGCACATGGCAAAAACAAGACAGGAACTCAAAAAAGAAATCGATGAGCTTCAGGAATACATCGATGCAGTGGAAGCTGCAAGAGACTGCGGTCTGCAGCTTGATGCAAGTGTTTTCCCGAAATATACTGCCGCGATGGAAAAGCAAAAGATGCTCGGCGAAGAACTTCAAGCAATAGAGGCAACCGCCAACCGCTTCCGCACCTCGGCACAGCTGCTTCGTAAGGAAGCAGAGCTTCGCACGGATGACTGCAAGATTGAAGCTGTGGTAAAGCTTAGTGAGGACGGCTTCAACACGTTCCGTAACAGACTGCTTGCCGATTACGACTTCATCGCCGAGCACCGTGACTATATGTATCAGGATCGCAACGGAGTCAGTCACTGCCTTCTCGTTCTCGGCGAAGGTCAGACGGACGGCATTCTCGTGGAGGCGGAAGGAAGCACCTACGCAAGATACTCTGCGCTTCTCCCGAACGGCCGTGACTTCATGCAGAACCAGATCCGCTTGATGGCGGACGAACTCATCAAAGAAGGTACCGCTCACACCGAGACCGGCTCGTGGGTGATCGGCTTCGATGAGATCAGTCAGCACTTCGATACCACCGTCACTCCCACCAACGGCATCGGCCAGATGCTCATCGACGAGCTTCAGTCCCGCGATGAAATCTCCGCTGTCATTGCAACCGAGGACTGCATTGAGATGACAACCTACCTCGAGAACGCTCCCATCGATGCGGACGAAGATCATCTCATGACTTTGTTTTCTCTCATGGGATGCAATCTCGAAGACGTTCACATCGTGGATGATGACGTGGAGCATGACCTCGCAACCATCGTGGAGCTAAACCAGGACACACTTACCGAGGAAGGAAAGCGTGAGTGGGCGGATGTTCTCGGTGCAAAAGTCAAGAGAATCTTCGAGGGCTACTATGGTACGCAGATCGCAGTCACAGGCTGTGACCCCGAACGGCTCGAAGCATTTTCGAAAATGCTTGCGGGAGAATGTACACTCTCCGAGTCCAACCGCTGGCTGAATCCTGCGATCGATGACGAACCCTTTGAGCTGAAGATGCAGTAAGGGAGGGAGAAACTTTGAAAAAGCAAACGATCTCCGCGCAGATGTCAGCGCCGAAGTACAATGCGCTGACCTATTATCTCGAGAAGCAGAACAAGACTCTCGAGGGGGAGTTGCGTGAACATCTCGATGAGCTTTACCGTGAGCAGGTGCCGAAGGACGTGCAGGAGTACATCGCTTCGCAGAATCCCGAGGAGGATGAAGCCCCCGAGCAGAAGACCGGCAAGCCATCGAAGCGTCAATCCATGAAGCAAAAGCAGGACAGCGGAGAGCAGTCTGCCGCTCCGAACGGTCCTGTACTCTCAATGTGAGGTACAGCTCATGGCTCACGGTAAGATGAAAACTCTGCACGGACTCTATAAGAAAGTCGGGCGAGATGCTTTCCTTGAAGCAGCAAAGTCCTATTCCGATCACGTCTGTGACACGATTGAGGCCACGCTCTCCGAGATGGAATCCCGCTGGTACGACTCTGCCCACACGATGACCGAAGCGGAAAAGATGGTGGAGGACTACAACAACGGTGTTTCTCCGCTCAACTCTTTCTCATTTGCCGCGGTCGATACCGGTCAATCTTTCAAAATGTAACGGAGGAATTATGAAACCAACACCCATTCAATTCGAATACGATGATGCGAAGCTGGAAGCGATCACCGTCTGTCTTTCCGACAAACAGACCGATGTGACCAAAGAACTGGAAGCGTACATGGAAGTGCTGTACAAGAAGTATGTGCCGGCACAGGTCCGTGACTTCATCGAGAAGAAAAAGGAGCTGACTCCCAAGGAGGAGCCGAAGCCTCAAAGACGAAACGTAAGCCCACGTCGCCCCGTATCGGACGAGAAGCCCGATGAGGGAACAGACACCCACGAGTCGGAATAAGGCCGCGTGTAGGCGGTCGTTGACGGCTGTGTGGCGACGATGTCCGCCCGATTCTCTCGGAGTCTGCAGGAACACGGATTTCTGCGGATTATCGGGGGATTTGGGGCGGAACTTATTTTTAAGCGGGTTAAAGTGATGGGGACAATTGCCCCCATCACGCTCACATCAGCCCGCAACGGCGGGCTGTTTGCACGGTATTTACGCCTTTTTGCGATAAAACGCAGAGGGGACATTAATTTGAAATTGCTCCCGTAAAAGGGACACACTTTTGGAGGTATATATGGCTATCGAAAAAGGAAAAAGTAAGCAAAAATACGGGTTTTATCTGAATGATGAAACCACAAATATGATTGACACACATCTGGAATCGGCGCAGACAAACAACAGATCAAAGTTCGTAGAAAAGGCGATCCATCACTACAGTGCTTATCTCGATACCGGTCATAACAAAATTCTCGGCAACGAAATCATTCGTGTAATGCGGGATATCATGCACGATCAGATTTCAAGAGTATCACGGATGCTCTTCAAGGTTGCTGTCGAAATCAGTGTCAGCAATTATCTGAAAGCCGCAAATGTTACCGATCTGTCGGAACCGGACTATCAGAAACTGCGCTATTATGTTGCAGAGCAGGTTCGCAAAACCAAAGGAACGATTTCACTCGAATATGCACTTGCTGATGAATACCTTATTGAAGTTCTCGGATGCCAAGAGTAATCGTAAAATGCAGGTACTATAATTCCGAACGCTCTGTCTACAGTGCCGGTGGTTATCTCGAATACATCGGTACACGAGAAGGTGTTGAAAAACTTGGTGATGCGTGGAAGACTGCAAAGGCAACGAAGAATCAGGTTGATTTCATCAATGCCATTGTTCAGAAAAAATCTTCGATCACTCGTACAGATGAATACAAAAACTTTCTTACATCACAGACGAGAGGAAACGCATCGGAATTGATTTCCTCCATCATTGAAAACAATCCGGAGCTGCTCAGTGACAAGACATATCTTGATTACATGGCAACACGTCCTCGTGTTGAAAAGATCGAAGGAACGCACGGACTGTTTTCCGATTCGGACAAAGTTATCAATCTGACAGAAGCATCGAAGCGTGTCACGGAACATAAAGGTAATGTCTATACGGTTATCGTTTCCATAAAACGTAATGATGCGGAACAGCTTGAATACAACACTGCGGAGCGCTGGCGAGATCTCGTTCGCGCACACATTGATGTAATTGCCGAGCAGCATCAGATTCCGCTTCGTGACCTTGAATGGTACGGTGCATTTCACAATGAATCAAATCACCCGCACATTCACCTCTTGCTGTATTCACGAAGTGAACAGGACAAAGGATACATTACCAAAACCGGTATCGACAATCTTCGGCGAATGTTCGGTACCGCGATCTTTGCGGATGAGATTCATCAGCTGTACGACGAGCAGACCGAGCGCCGCAATGCACTCAACAGCGAAACCATCGATGAGTTCAATGAACTCTGCATGATGGTGAAGCAAGGTCTGTGTACCAACCCGAAGATCGTGAAGATGGTCACCGATCTTTCTGACCGACTCAAGACAGTCAAAGGCAAAAAGCAGTATGGATATCTTCCGAAGTCGGTCAAAGCAATGGTCGATGGTATTGTCGGTGAACTTGAAGATGACGAGCGCATCAAGCGGCTCTATGATTTATGGTACGAGTGCAAATGTCTTATCTATCAGACGTACACTGATGTGCCGCCGAAGCGATTGCCACTGTCGCAAGAGAATGCATTCAAACCGATTCGTAATGCAGTGATAAAACGAGCATCGGAACTTGCATTCGGTCTTGCAGACGATGAACCAATACCGCAGGAGAATTCGAATACCTCTGATACAAGCACAACAACATCAGGTACATCGTCAGGAGGTAACACTACATCAAGCACCTCAACGAACACATCATCAAGCACTCAACCAACATCAAACCAATACAAGCCGCTGATTCTCACGAAGGTCACAAGACTCGGCAAAGATATCGCCGATACCTTCCGTGACCGTTATCAGGAAATGGTGGATAATCCCGCCATCACTGTTGACAGCAAACTCAAACGCGAGATCGAGGCAAAGAAGAAAGGACAGCGACTGTCTATGTAACGAAAAGGAGTACCAATGCCACACTATACAGAATCACAAATCACGGCGGCGAATCAAACCGATCTCGTCGCTTTTCTTATGTCACGAGGAGAAAAACTCAAGCACTGCGGCAATCAGTATTTATGGGAACGCCATCAAGTATGGATTCACGGATACGAATGGTATACGCATTACGATTCCAAGGGCGGATATGCCGTCAGCTTTGTTATGCGGTACTACGGTCTGACATTCCAGAACGCCATCGCCGAACTGCTCGGTGACTCCGTGAGCGAGATACTGCCCGCGAAGTATCAGCCGAAGCCCGTCAAGGTGCTGACACTCCCACAGCCGAACGCTACCATGAACCACGTCTATGCATATCTCATGGAGAAGCGCTTCATTGCGCGGGATGTGATCACGCACTTCGCAAGAGAGAAAACCCTCTACGAGGATGCACAATATCACAACTGCATCTTCCTCGGTCTTGATGAAGACGGCGTCCCCAAGCACTGTCACCGCCGCGCGACCAGAAGCAGTTTCAAATGCACAGAAGCCGGCAGTCAGGCGGAGTATGCCTTCCACCATGACGGCGAGAGCGAATGGCTCTTCGTGTTCGAAGCACCCGTGGATATGCTTGCGTTTATTACTCTACATCAGAACAATTGGCAAAATCACTCGTATGTGGCATTGTGCTCGGTTTCGGAACGTGCGATACTGCACCGACTGCAGGTGAATCCCAAGCTCACAAAGATCGTGCTGTGCCTCGATAACGATAACGCAGGTATCAGTGCCTGTCATCGCATCAAAGGCATTCTTGAAAGCAAGGGCTATACCAATGTCCGTATGCTCCACTCGGTCAACAAGGATTGGGATGAGGATGTAAAAGCCATGAACGGAATATCGCCGATCCCAGCCGAAGCCGATGAAACGGAAGCAATCCGGAAGTTGTGTTCAGAAGCAATCGCGGATGCAGAAATTATGAAAATGCCGCCCATGCTTTACCGCAAAACCTGCGATGCGTACACCGCGCTTGTGAATGCGCATGAATATAACCGCAAACAGCAGATCGAGCATTTTCTCGGTCTGCTGCTTTTACTTGCAAAGGACGAATGCAGAAAGTCGCTTGAACCGATCGAATGGAAAGACCTCGAAGCGGAGCTTGTGAAGACCTACGTAGCACACGCCGACAACGGTGACACACAGACACGTCTGCGCCAGCTTGATGCAGACATGAAGGCTGTGCAAGCCGTGTACGACACGCCGCAGCTGATCTGTGACCGCAATCTTTTCCTCCGACCGATTCTCAAGATGTGCATGGACTGCATTCGCCTTCTCAATTATATCGGAAAGGAGAAAAACAACCATGTTTGATTTCTTATGGACTGATCTGACGGGCATCGGCAAGCTGGTGTTTGTATCGCTGATTATGGTTATACTGCTCGGCGGAATCTCTGTCCTCGCACATATCTATAACCTCAACAACATCAAAGCAAAGACTGTCGGCGACGGTCAGCATGGTACTGCTCGTTGGGCGAGAAAAGAAGAAATCAAGAAAGCCTATCAACACGTGGCGTATACGCCAGAGCTGTGGCGTAAGGGTAAGAATCGTCCAGATGCCGAGAAGCAAGGTATTGTAGTCGGATGCAATTCAAGCAAGACCGGCACAACCGCACTTGTGGATATCGGTGACGTTCATGCGCTCATGATCGGTGCCGCCGGTGTCGGTAAGACTGCGTACTTTTTGTACCCTAATCTTGAATATGCCTGTGCATCGGGAATGTCGTTCATCACATCTGACACAAAAGGCGATCTCTACCGTCACTACGGTGAAATCGCAAGCAAGTATTATGATTACAAGGTTGCTGTCATTGACCTTCGCAATCCCACGAAGTCGGACGGCAATAACCTTCTGCACCTCGTAAACAAATACATGGATTTATGGAAAGCAGAGCCTGACAACCTCGCATATAAAGCCAAGGCTGAAAAGTATGCGAAGATCATCTCCAAGACCATCATTCTGTCCGGTATGGACGGTGCGTCATTCGGTCAGAACGCATTCTTCTACGATGCAGCAGAAGGTTTGCTTACCGCATCCATCCTGCTCGTAGCGGAGTTCTGTCCGCCTGAAACAAGGCACATCGTTTCGGTGTTCAAGATCATCCAGGACTTGCTTGCCCCCAGTGCACAAAGGGGAAAGACGCAGTTTCATCAGCTGATGTCAAGACTCCCCGATGAGCACAAGGCAAAGTGGTTCGCCGGTGCGGCCATTAACACATCGGAACAAGCTATGTCCTCAGTTATGTCAACGGCATTGTCACGACTCAATGCATTCCTTGATTCAGAGCTTGAACAGATTCTGTGCTTCGACACCGCCATTGATGCGGAGCAATTCTGTAAGCAGAAGTCCGCAATCTTTATTGTGCTTCCCGAGGAAGACACCTCCAAGCACTTCATGGTATCGTTAATCGTACAGCAGCTGTACCGAGAAATCCTTGCTGTTGCAGATGAGCATGATGGCAGACTCCCGAACCGTGTTATGATGTACCTCGATGAGTTCGGTACAATCCCTAAAATTGAAGGTGCAGAGATGATGTTCTCAGCATCCCGTTCCCGCCGTGTGTCGATTGTCGCAATCATTCAGTCCTTCGCACAGCTTCAGAAGAACTATGGCAAGGAAGGATGCGAGATCATCACGGACAATACGCAGCTTACAGTATTTGGTGGATTTGCACCGAACAGTGAATCTGCACAGGTTCTTTCAAAGGCTCTCGGTTCGAAGACGGTACAGTCGGGATCCGTTAGCCGAAGCAAGAATGATCCTTCGCAAAGCTTGCAGATGATCGAGCGTGCCTTACTGACACCGGATGAACTGAAGTCACTACCCAAAGGTACGTTCTGCGTTATGAAGACAGGCTTCTATCCCATGCAGGTCAAGCTGAAACTCTTCTTCAAGTGGGGGATTGTTTTCCCAGAGAAGGTGTATGTTGTACCGGACAAGGGCAACCGTGCGGTATCTTATGCTAACAGAGAGATCCTCGAAGCGCCTATCGTTGCGATGTATCCGCCGCCAAAGAGTGCCGGTGATCGTATGACTGACGAGGAACGAGAAAAACGCATGAAGAAGCAGCAAGCGAAAACAGTGGTAAGATCGCATGAAAAGGGTTCGGGAGATAAGGGCTTCCAGTATGTAACCGGAGGATCAAAGCACACAGATGCTGAACCGGAGACAAGCAGTGATGCTGATGACGATACTGAAGCAACGGGTGACAGTATGCCGATGTCGCAGTCAAATCTGCCAGCAGGTGAGGAAACGGAAGTAGTATGGAATCAGGAAGGAGATATTGTCGATGAGAGAATTCGAAATGATATATATGGATGAGGTCTCGGCGATGGCGGTATTGATTTACCGCTATCTGCGGGATCGCCAGGGTAAGCACGAGAACTGTTATGTGTCTCATAAGAAGATCGCCGCCGACAACAAATGCAGTGTCTCTACGGTCAAGCGTGCGATCAAGGAGCTTGAAAGCAAAGGCTATGTGAGTCTGACGCATCGAAGACGCGCCAATGGATCAAAACAATCAAATCTGTACACTTGCATTAAGTAATAGCACAACCAAGGGAGTAGTCTGTCTACAGTGTGGACTATGCCACAGGTCACAGCGGCCCCTCTTGAACGCTAAACTTAAAGATAGATATATGCTGAAAAGAACAGTATATAGCCAGTGTTGCCATGAATTGATAGAATCCTTCACAGATGTGTGGTATAATATTAATGGCAGAACAACGTGCAGATATCAGGTTGACCAACCGAATATGGATGAAAAAAAGAGTCGAACAGGCATCAGATCAATGTTCGGCTCTTTCGTTATTTCGGGCATAATAATAGCAGAAAGGATGAATATATGCTTTATAAAACTTGGTTGGCAGATTGGTTGACCAACTATGTGATGCCGTCTGCCAAAGATAAAACTTACACGCGATACGCCGATATCGTGGAT
>JAFQDR010000106.1 GCA_017415945.1 Oscillospiraceae bacterium | reverse complement strand
CTTCAGTTCATCCATGAAGTCCTTGGTGCCGGAGTGCAGCATATTCATTTTCCAGTTGCCCGCTACAACAGGCTTTCTGTACTTCTTGTTCATTTTAAATCCTCCAATATATGCAAATGTAATGTCTACATTGAAAATGCGATAGGATACGACAATTCGGGGTATGCACACCTCGAATCATCTCAATTATTTCTCCAATCCGTAGGGGCGGATAGCATCCGCCCGAACAGATTCGGAAATGCTCCGATACAACGAAAGCAATGTATTCTTAGTCCGTAATTGCGGGCGGATACTATCCGCCCCTACGGAAGTCGCTATTACTTGTCCTGCAGACAAGCAATACCGGGCGCGTCGGACGCGGAAAAACATTTTTCGTTTTGTCCCCATAGGGCACAAAACTATGCTGTTTTTCCGTTCCTCCTTATCCCACAAAAGCCTTTGGCTTTTGCGGGGCCCATATGCGAACTGCTCCTTGTATTACTTGTCCTGCAGACAAGCAATACCGGGCAGTTCGAGGCCTTCCAGGAATTCCAGAGATGCGCCGCCGCCGGTGGAGATGTGGGTGATTTCGTTTGCAAAGCCCAGCTGTTCGCAAGCTGCTGCGGAGTCGCCGCCGCCTACGATGGTGATTGCGTCGGAATCAGCCAGTGCCTGAGCAACAGCGATGGTGCCTGCTGCCAGAGTGGGGTTTTCGAATACGCCCATGGGACCGTTCCAAACAACGGTCTTTGCAGCCTTCACAGCTTCTGCAAACAGAGCGCGGGTCTTTTCGCCGATGTCCAGACCTTCCTTGTTGTCGGGGATCTTGTCAGCGTCAACGGTTTCAACAGCGATGGGGCCGTCGATGGGAGAGGGGAAGCCATCAGCCACAACGGTGTCGATGGGCAGCAGCAGCTTAACGCCCTTGGCTTCAGCCGTAGCCATCATTTCCTTGCAGTATTCGATCTTGCTTTCGTCCAGCAGGGAGTTGCCTACGGAGTAGCCCTTAGCAGCCAGGAAGGTGTAAGCCATACCGCCGCCGATGATCAGGGTGTCGACCTTTTCCAGCAGGTTGTTGATTACGTTCAGCTTGTCGGAAACCTTAGCGCCGCCCAGAATTGCTACGAAGGGACGTTCGGGGTTTGCCAGAGCCTTACCCATGATGGAAACTTCCTTTTCTACCAGGAAGCCGCAAACAGCGGGCAGGTAGTCTGCTACGCCTGCGGTGGAGGAGTGAGCGCGGTGAGCGGTGCCGAATGCATCGTTTACGAAGATGTCAGCCAGATCAGCCAGAGCCTTGGACAGCTCGGGATCGTTCTTGGTTTCGCCCTTGATGTAGCGAGTGTTTTCCAGCAGCATCACGTCGCCGTTGTTCAGAGCAGCAGCCTTAGCCTTGGAGTCTTCCCCTGCAACGTCGGAAGCCATAACAACTTCCTTGCCCAGCAGCTGGGAGATACGTTCTGCAACGATCTTCAGGCTCAGTTCGGGCTTCCATTCGCCCTTGGGCTTGCCCATATGGGAGCACAGGATAACCTTTGCGCCATTGTCAACCAGATACTGGATGGTGGGCATAGCAGCAACGATACGCTTGTCGGAAGTGATCTTGCCTTCCTTGGTGGGAACATTGAAGTCGCAGCGGCACAGAACGCGCTTGCCGGTAACTTCGATGTCCATGATAGACTTCTTATTGTAATTCATGGTCAAACTTCCTTTCTCATTGATCCATAATCGAAGCCTGAGCAAAAGCATTTGAACCCGCTCCACGCGGTGTCTTTTTGCGTCAGACTTTATTTCACTCTTTGATGGGCACCCGCCCATCTGCATCATTTAATTTCGCCTGCCACAAAAATCCACTCCCGTGGAGTCACGGATTTCTGAGGGCATATACAAAGACAGTGCAAGGCGACGACTTGCAGGTGGGCTGTCGCCCTCCAAAAGGCGTCAACGAAGCAATGCCGATGGATATGCGCTCAGAAACGGATTCAAATTCTTTTGCTCAGGCTCAAACCGGGGAAATCCTGCTGCCGCAAAGCCTCATAGGTGAGGATCGCAGCGGCGTTGGACAGGTTCAAACTGCGCACCGCAGGGTTCATGGGAATGCGGATGCAGCGGTCGGCATACTTCTCACGCAGCCACTCGGGCAGGCCCGCGGATTCCTTCCCGAACAGGAAGGTCACGTTCTCCCCTGTGAAATCACATTCATGGTAGCTGTGAGGTGCCTTGGTGGTAGCCAGCCAAATATTCTCATCACCGTTTTTCTCAAAGTATTCATCGATAGAGTCATAGACGTGCAGGTCGATGTCGTACCAGTAATCCATACCGGCGCGCTTGACGGCCTTGTCGGAGATATCGAAGCCCAGAGGACGGATCAGATGCAGGCGGCTGTCCGTGCAGACGCAGGTTCTGCCGATGGCTCCCGTATTGTTCGGAATCTCAGGTTCGACGAGTACAATATTGATCAT
Source organism: Oscillospiraceae bacterium (assembly GCA_017415945.1). The sequence goes on along the minus strand of JAFQDR010000106.1, from coordinate 3,383 downwards.
ATCTCTTTCAATCTCCTTTTGTTCCGAATTGCTTGCCTTTTAAACCAGCCTTGCTCATTATATCTCCAATAAGTTTGAAATTCAACTGTTTTTGATAAAAAGTTGACACTTTATCGCCAAAAATAGTTCACAGGATTTGTTTTCTCATTTCAACACATTGTACAAAAACATTTCCCTTGCATGAATTGCATAATTGGGATATACTGATTTCGCTCAAAACCGCAAGGAGATAAGGATATGAATTTGTGCAACCTGTGCCCCAGAGGCTGTAATATCGACAGAAATGCCCGTTTTGGCTACTGTCGGGCTCCCGAACTGCCCATGGTCGCCCGTGCCGCCCCCCACTTCGGTGAGGAGCCCTGCATCACGGGAACGAGGGGTTCGGGCACCGTGTTTTTCTCCGGCTGCAATCTTCGCTGTGTATTTTGCCAAAACCACACCATCAGCCGCGGACAGACCGGCAGCGTGGTTACCGTGGAGCGGCTGGCAGACATTTTCCGTGAGCTGCAAAGCCAAGGGGTTCACAACATCAATCTGGTCACGGGCAGCCACTATACCCGTCAAATCGCCGAAGCACTGGATCTGGCCAAGCTCCGCATCCCCGTGGCGTGGAACAGCAGCGGCTACGACAGCGTAGAGTCCCTGAAGTTGCTGGAGGGCAAGGTACAAATTTATATGCCCGATTTCAAATATTCTGACCCCATTTTGGCCAAAACATACTCCGCCGCCGCAGACTATCCCCAAATCGCAGCTGCCGCCATTGCCGAGATGTACCGCCAGACAGGTCCCTTTGCTATGGACGACGATGGCATTCTGCAAAAAGGCGTATTGGTGCGGCATCTGATTTTGCCAAACCGCCCCACCAACACCAAGGGTGTGATCGATACCCTCACCTCCCTGCTGCCCAAAGGAAGCTACCTGTTCAGCCTGATGAGCCAGTACACCCCCATGCCCGGCTTGGAGGACTACCCCGAATTGCAGCAGACCGTCTCCCCCGCTCTGGCAGACTTCTGCTATCGGTACATGCTGAAAAAGGGCATCGAAGACGGATACTATCAGGATCCAGACTCCGCTACGGAAGATATGATCCCTGCCTTCGACCTCACAGGAGTATAAAAATCCACCGAACCTCGGTGGATTTTTCTTTATGGTATGATGTTCTGCTTTTTGCACACTCTGTACAGCAGCAAGCCCAGCGCAAGACCGACAGCCCCCTGTGTTACATTCCCGGGGATGCTTGCGGCAGCTGCCATACCGTAGCCCAAAAGGGTGCTCTCATATAAAAAATAGCCCCCGACCATGACAGCTTCCGCCAGAATGCCGCCCAACAATCTGCTCTTGCCCACAGTCAGTGCGGCAATCAGCCCCATGCAGCCTTTCACCAGCAAAGTGCCGGGCACATAGGCACCGTAGCCCCACAGCAGGTCCGCCAGTGCCGAGCCCACACCTGCGGCGAAAAAGCCGTACACAGGCCCCAGCATCCAGCCGCTGACAAGCACCAAGGCATCCCCCATATTCACATAGCCCCCATTGGGTGTGGGAATGCGGATGACCATAGTCGCCGCACATACCAGAGCAGTCAGCAGCCCCGTCTGCGCCATACGCATCAATTTATCGTGGTTCATAGGATCTCCTCCCGTTTCCTTGCAATTTCGAATTGCATTGTATACCAGCGAATTTCAAATTGCAAGACTCTATGATTGCACCTCGTAATAAATTGTGCTACAGTATGTACATTCTATTTTGAAGAAGGTATTGTATGCTGCTTCTCGCCATTGTTCTGCTTTTATTTTTTGGGGTCATTTTCTTCTGCTACCGCATCGCCTTTTACAGTCCCCTCCCCCACAGGGAGGATCCCTACGATATCCCCCGTGATGACCAGTACGGTGTTCACGCGGATCGGATGCACGCCATGGTGGATTATCTCCGCAGCCTGCCCTATGAGCAGGTTTACATCACCTCTCAAGACGGGCTCCGACTGGCCGCACGGTACTATCACCGCAACGACGGCGCGCCCGTGAAGATCGAGTTCCACGGCTACCGCAGCGCCGCCACCCGTGACTTTTCGGGAGCAAACGAGCTGGACGTGCTCACGGGCTGCAATGTATTGTTGGTGGATCAGCGTGCCCACGGCCTCAGCGACGGCACCTCCATCACCTTCGGGATCTTGGAACGCTTCGACGTGGTCAGCTGGGCCGATTATATCGTTGACCGCTTTGGCCCCGATGTAAAGATTCTGCTGTCGGGGGTCTCCATGGGTGCTGCCACGGTGCTTATGGCAAGCGATCTGGACTTGCCTCCCAATGTAAAGGGCATTATTGCCGACTGCGGCTATTCCTCCCCCAAGGCCATTTTGAAGAAGGTCTGCAGGGTGGATATGCACCTGCCCGCGGATCTGCTGTACCCCTTCTGCAGGCTGGCTGCCAAGTGGCTGTGTAAATGCGATATTGAAGCCACAAGCGCGGTTGAAGCGGTAAAAAACTGCAAGGTGCCTATTTTCATTGTCCACGGCACCGACGACCGCTATGTCCCCTGCTCCATGGCCCATGAGATCAAGGCCGCCGCAGGTGACAAGGCAGAACTGCACCTGTTCGAGGGCTCGGGTCATGTGCTCAGCTATATGGACGACACCCCCCGCTATCACAAGCTGGCCCGGGCATTTTGTGATAGGATCTTCCGGTGACACTCCCTCATCTGTAGGGCGGGGGCTTGCTCCCGCCGCATATTCATTTACATCGTCAGTATACTAAGTGCGGCACGGCAGGACCAAGGCCCTGCCCTACATATCAAATTAGAATCACCTTCAACGAAAAACAGCTCTGTCTTTTGAACAGAGCTGTTTCTCATATACTCTTGCTTTTCCACAGTCCGTGCAGATTACAATACTCGTATGCTGCTCGTACATCCTCGTCGTCCTGAAGAGTGAACCGCGCCACAGGGTCGCCCCCAGGCTGTAAATGCCGCTTGTAATAGCCGCGTCCCGTTTCCAGAATCACCCACTGGATGTGATGGTCATTTTCCATGGGGTGCATCAGTTCCCCCACCCGTACCATCACGTTTTTCCCTTTGTACTCAATCACAGGCTTGTGCTTCTCCAAGGAAGCATCCTCGGTGTTGGGATCCATTTCCACCATGGCATTGCCACAGCAGTGGACAGATAATTGAGCTTCACGCTGATAGGTAATGATATTGCCGCAGTCACGGCATCCGTAAAATTTCACAGACATACTCCTTCCAATGTTAATCACCGTTAGTATGCGTAATTTTACAAATAATATCACCCCACGATAGATGCCGTTTGGCAATTTTCCGTTTACCTCCGTGTTCCTACGAGCTGAAAAATGCACCCTACCTTTCGATAGGGTGCACGTTTTTCAAGAAGG
>JAFQDR010000016.1 GCA_017415945.1 Oscillospiraceae bacterium | reverse complement strand
TGCGATGGGCCGGCAGGTCTGCTGCGCGCATAATTTGTCCGCATTCTGCGAACAAATTCCACACTTGCAGACCTATTTGTATTTTTCGCTTCGTACATGCCGGCGCGAAAAATAGATTTGACTTTGTTTCGTCCTTACGGACGAAATTCTGCGAAGCTTTTTTTGACAGTCTGGGACATCCCTTGCGGCTGTCCGCAGATCCTTCGGGGTACCTCTCACAAAGGGAGAGGCTTGGGTGAGTCTGCCTTACGCGGTTCGATTGTTGTACCAATAATTCACCACTGCCATGGCGATGATCAGGCCGTAGCCCACAAAGCTCAGTCCGTCGGGCATTTGACCGAACAGGAAGAAGCCCATGACGGCGGAGAACATGACCTGCGAATAGTCATACACACTGATCTCACGGGCGGGGGCATAGGAATATGCGGCGGTAATGGAGAACTGCCCTCCCGCACCGCACAGCCCACAGCAAAGGAGCATCAGCAGCTGCCGTGGAGCGGGCATCACGAAGTCTCCCAGACTCAGCAGCAGACACACCAGACAGGAGAAGCAGGAGAAAAACAGCACGATGACCCCGCCTTGTGTACCGCCCAAGGTAGCGCGGCGGAGGAAGGTGTAGGCAGCCCCTGCGGCAATTCCCCCCAAAAGCCCGATGAGCGCGGGGAAGACCTGCAGGTTTTGTCCTGTGGGTTTGATGATGCACAGTGCACCGATGAATGCCCCGCATACCGCCAGAGCCTGCAGGGGGCGTACCTTTTCCTTCAGCAGGAAGTAAGAGAAGATGATGGCGAAGAAGGGGGAGAGCTTGTTGAGCATATTGGCATCCGCCAGATTCAGACGGTCAATGGCGTAGAAGTTCGCCACCAGTCCAATGGTGCCGAAGATAGCGCGGCACAGAACGAATTTCCGGTTCTCCTTGGGTACACGGAAGGGGGTGCCGCTGCGATATAGGGTGATGGCAGCTACGATTGCCGCCACGAAGTTGCGGAAGAAGGCCTTTTCAAATACGGGTACATCCCCCGCCAGGCGCACGAAAGCACTCATGCCCGAAAAGCACAGAGCAGCGGCAAGGATGCACAATATTCCTTTTGTACGGCTCGAAACCGACATAATGAAACATCTCTTTTCTCATAATTGCGATGTGGTTATTCTACCACGATTGAAAAGATTTTCAACCCGATAACCAACAAAATCCCCGAGGCCGCAGCCTCGGGGATCGGTTTTACTTTTGTACAATATTTCGTTTGCTGTAATATTCCGCCTTGGTTTGGCGCATGGTTTGGTCTGCGGCATGGTACATTTCCTCGGGGCGGATGCCACGGTCACGCCACTGGCTGCCCATGCTCAGGCCGATGTTCATGGCACGGCACTCCTCGGAGATCTCCCGCATGAACTTGTCCACATCCTCCTTGGGGCGGTTAAAGAGCACCGCGGCAAATTCGTCCCCGTCGGTACGGAAGCTCACCGCTTCCCCGTGTCCCAGAATGATATTGGCGGTATGCATCAGCAGCTCGTCCCCCGCTGCCTGACCGTACACGCTGGTGTACTGGTGCATATTGTTCAGATTCATCACCACAATGCCCAAGCTTCTCACAGGCATACGGGACAGCCGCACCAGATACTTGGTGAAGAAGTCACGGTTGTATACCCCTGTCTGCTCGTCGATGATGCCCATTTCCACAGTCTTCAGCATCAGGGAGAAGCAGTTGTGCAGTGCAGCATAAATTTCATCGTCCTGCTCGGTGCGGCAGGCGTTTTCAATGACCAGATAGGCCTTTTCACGGCGGATGCCCTCAATGCTGATGCACATGAGGCTGCGGATGCCGTAACGCTTGAAATAATACTTGTAGTGCTTGCGCATCCCATATTCCGTGCTGACGGTGACCTTCCACTCATCGGGAGCGGGCCATTCGTTTTCCAGCATCCAGCGATAGGTGCGGCGGTAGGAACTGAGCACATTGGCTCTGCGCCACTGGTAGCGGTCGGACACCAAAGGCTTCATGTACAGGCTTACACGGTCGGCGCCCAGATAACGACCCACAATGCCCAGTGCGGTCTGGAAATAGGCGGTATCCTCCAAGCAGTGATTCAGCACCGTCATCAAACGGTTCAGCATGGTCAGAGGATTCAGCTCCTCATCGTTGAGCCCATGCTCCTTATGCTTTTCCACCGCATCCATCACCACTTGACGGACAGTATCGGTATTAAAGGGCTTGGTGATATACTCCGCGGGACGGTAACGGCTGGTCTCGATCATGCGGACCTCTTTCCCGTTGGCGGCAATGGCGATTACGGGTACATTGTTGGTGCGGTACAGAGCCGCCATGTGCTCCATGAAATACATCCCGTCATACTTGGGCATGTGCATTTCCAAAATCACTGCGGCCAGAGATTCGTAGTGCTCACGAAACAGCTCAAAAGCATCGCGGCCGTTTTCTGCCTGCAATACGACATAGTCTTTTTCAAAAATACGCTTGAGTACGGATCGGCTCAAGGAGCTGCCATCGGCAATCAGCAGCTTATTGCGTTCCACAATCACTCACCCACTCTCTCAAATCAAATTGTTTGTGCATATTTATAAAATAATACCATTTTTATGCAAAATCGTCAACCTGTTGACGAGCGAATTCCATATCGCTTTTTTCAGCTCGTACGAACACTTTACAGTTCGTTTCATGGATGCACGGTATCGTTGCTGCAATCGGTATCCAACATCTCACCCTATCCACTGATTATAAAAACCTTCGCCGCACAAAACCACCCCTCCCTCGTAGGGGCGGATCATCCGCCTCAAATGTCGGTCATATTCCCCGGATACCACAATGCGCCGCTCCAACCCACTGCGCAGGAACGGGCGGATACTATCCGCCCCTACGGGATGGTACGTCTAACCGTCGCCCTACGGTGCTCGGCGGGCACATTCCTGTTGTGGATGTGCGCAATTTGTGATATAGTGTCTCTAAGTGAATTGAATCCAAGGAGGATAAAATATATGTCTCAGACTTTGAAATTTAAGAAAACCGACCCCAGAGCCGTTGTGCCCACCCAAAGCACCCCCGGTGCCGCAGGCTATGATATGTGCGCCTGTCTGGAGGTTCCCGTGACCATCTACCCCGGGGAAACCGTCATGATCCCTACGGGCATCGCCATGGAGATCCCTCTGGGCGTGGCAGGGCTGATCTTCCCCCGCTCCGGCATGGCATCCAAGCGTGGTCTGGCTCCCGCAAATAAGGTGGCGGTTATTGACCCCGACTACCGTGGGGAGATCTTCATTGCCCTGCTGAACCACGGCAAGGTCCATCAGGTCATTCAGCCCGGTGACCGCATTGCCCAGATGCTGTTTGTGCCTTACTTCGCGCCTCAGCTGGAGGAGGTGGAAGTCCTCTCCGAAACCAAGCGCGGTGAGGGCGGCTTCGGCTCCACAGGCACCGCTGCGGTACCCGCTCAGCCTAAGGCAGAGCCCGTCCCTGTACAGGCTGTGCCCGCTCCCGTGGAAGGGGCAGAGGATGAGGACGATGCATTCGAAATGCCTACCTTGGAAAACTTCCCCGTTCCCCCTCCCCAGGGTCCCGAGGATTACCGTGACGACGATGAGCGCAAGGCCGACCTTGCCTTCGAAATGGGCATGGCCTACAAGAACGGTGAGGGTGTGGAGCAGGACACGGAAATGGCCATTGCGTTCTTCAAGATTGCCGCACAGCTGGGGCATATGCTGGCACAGATGGCTGTGGGCAGCTACTACTATGCGCTCAATGACTGCTACGAAGCCATTAAGTGGATCGGCATGGCAGCGGAGCTGGGCAACGCCGAAGCACTGTTCAACATGGGCATCTTCTATCTGGAAGGCATGGGCTGCGATCAGGATATGGAAAAGTGCGCAAGCTACCTGCACCGTGCCGCACGCCGCCGTCACCCCGAGGCACAGTTTGCCTACGCCGACCTGCTGTCCAACGGCTGGGGCGTAGAGCAGGACGAAAAGCGTGCCGCAAAGTGGTATCTGGATGCCGCGGAAAACGGTCATGTGGAAGCCATGTACCGACTGGGCGAAATTTATGAAGAAGGCCGCGGAGTGGAAGCGGATCTGTCCGCAGCCGCAAAGTGGTATAACGCCGCCTGCGAAAAGGGCCACCGCATGGCAGCACAGAAGCTGGTCATGGTCAAGGTCAAGATGCAGGAAAACTAAAGCCATGAATCGATTCTTCAAAAGCACACCCTTGGATCGGGAGCTGCTGCGGCTGAAGACCCAGGAACGCCGCTACATGGAAAAGCGAAAAACCGAGAAGCAGAGCCGTCTGAATGCGCTGCTGGAGGATAAGGTTCCCGATAAGCTGCAGGAGACACTGGACTCCGCTTTCGGCGCCGCCTTCTCCCTGATTTTCCAAAAGGGCACGGGCATTATCGAAAAGACCTACGATAAAGAAAAGCTCACCGAGGAAAGCCGAGACGATCACAGCCGCATCCTCCGTTTGCAGGACCGCCGCAGTCTGCGGAATGTAACGGGCAAGGCAGGGGGCAGCGGTGTGAAGAACATGTTGCTGTCGGGAGCGGCAGGCATCGGCATGGGCGTGGTCGGCGCGGGGATCCCCGATATCCCCCTGTTCACCGCCATGATCCTCAAGAGCATATACGAGATCGCTTTGCAGTACGGCTTTTCCTACGACACAGAGGAGGAAAAGTATTTCATTCTGCTGCTGATTCGTGGGGCCATGGCGGATTACGACAGCTTCCTCGAGATCGACAAAGAGGTGGACACCTTCATCGAGACCGAGCTGCTGCCCAAGTATTACAGCCGTGAGGGGCAGATCCGCAGCACCGCAGCGGAATTGAGCAAGGAAATGCTGTACATGAAGTTTCTGCAGGGCACCATGGTCATCGGTGCCATCGGCGGGGTATATGATGTGATTTATATGAAGCGCATCAACGAATACGCCGAGCTGAAATACCGCCGCAGATTTTATAACAAAATGATTGAGAAATAAGAGATAAGCCGCAGTCTTCGGACTGCGGCTTTTTCAGCTCGTACGAACATTTTGCGTTTCTTTATATGATAGCTCGATATCGTTTCTGCAGCAATGAACGACCATCACCGTAGGGAGCGTCGTCCCCGACGCTCCGACACCACCGCACCTAAACATTCTGTACCATTATGTCCATCGGCAATTGCCCAACCGTTCCTCGGAGCGTCGAGGACGACGCTCCCTACGATGGCAAAGAATCCCTGTGCTGTGATATTGGTGAGAGAAAAGCAAGCAAACAGTGTTCGCAGCTATAGGATTATCTCTCCATTTCTTCCAACTTCCTACTTTAATTGAATAAAACAATATGCTATAATAGCTGTAACTATCGTCACACTTGGGGTGGAACTATGAATAAACGACCTTACATTTGCCCAAAATGTGGGCACAATCGCTATATTGCCGATCAGTTTCAGGCTACGGGCGGCAACTTTGCCCGTATGTTTGATGTGCAGAACAAGCGCTTCATCACCGTTTCCTGTGCTGCCTGCGGGTATACGGAGCTGTACCGTAAGCAGAACGACGCGGGGCTGGACATTCTGGACTTCCTGTTTAACGGAGGCTGATGGCTATGGAACGTGAACTGCTGATGATCGGCTCCACCTGTGTGGACTGCGTGATCCCCGTGGGACGTCTGCCCAAGACAGGGGATGACATTCAGCCACCCTACCAGACCTTCGCTATCGGCGGCACGGGCTGGAATGCCTGCCGCGCGGCGATTCTGGCGGGCACCAAGCCCACCTTCCTTTCTCCTGTGGGGGTGGGAATGTATGCCGAGCAGGTGGAGGCCGCATTCGCCGAATACGGTGTGGAGGTCATGGCTCGTTCAGAGCGGGAAAACGGCTGCTGCTACTGTCTGGTTGAGGAGGACGGGGAGCGCACCTTTATGTGCATCCGCGGTGGGGAATATGAGTTCCGTAAGGAGTGGCTGGATGCCCTGCCCGGGGACTACGCGCTTGCCTATACCTGCGGTATGGAAATTCAGGACACCCCCGCAGGGGAAAATATTATGGACTGGCTGGAAGCCCATCCCGAGACTGAGGTGTTCTACGCACCGGGCCCCCGCGGCATCCTCATGACTAAGGAACGCCAGATGCGGATGCTGAATATGAAGCCCATTGTGCATCTCAATGAGCATGAGATCCTTGCCCTTACAGGTGAGGAAACACAGGAGGCGGGGGCGCTGGCACTGCACAAGATCACGGGCAACATCGTCATCGTTACCTTGGGCGGCAAGGGCTGCCTCTGCGTGGATAAGGGCGGCAAGGTGCTGTACGCCGAGGGCCGCAAGGTCAAGGTTGCCGACACCATCGGTGCGGGGGACAGTCATGCGGGTACTATGCTGGGCTGCCTGTACAAGGGCATGGGCCTTGTGGAGGCTATGAAGCTGGCTAACGCCGTGGCTGCGGAGGTCGTCAGCAAGGAAGGGGCACAGATCCCCCGCAATTTGAACTTTATGGAGGAATAACATATGGGACTGTTTGATATTTTTAAGAAGAAAAAGGCGGAACCCGCCATTGACCCCGAGGTGCTGCGTGAGAATTTCGTCAGCGCACGCCGTCAGAACCAGAACTTCTGCCAGCGCAACTATGTGGAAGCAGAGCAGATTTTCACCGTGTTCGTAGGCAAGGGTGTGGAGCTGGTGAAAGTGGGGGATATGGATGCCACCGCCAACCGTCTCATGCTGTCCGACCCCTGCTATCTGGGCAGCAATATGGTACTGCCCATGGAGCGCACCACCCAAATCGGGAAGCTGCCCGTGTTTGCCTCCATCCTGACCACGCAAATGACGGGCCGTGTGATTGCGGGCATCAAGGTGAAGCTGTCCGACACCTCCACCCTGCGCTATGAGCTGGCAATGCCTCTGGGCATCAAGGCATGGACCGCCGACGACCCCATGGTCTACCCCTATGTGGATGTTGCCACGGGTATCGGCTGCGTGGTGGACAAGGAGACGGAGCTGACCTTCGCCGCGGCATACAATAACTACTTCAATACCAAGGGCAAGGACATGGTGCTGGATCTGCTGGAGCCCATGCTGGAGGAAAACGGCTATACCATGTTCACCATCCCCGACACGAATGTGACCGTGCCTATGTTCCGCACAGGTCTGGGACAGGGAGCCTACAATGCATACTGGGGCTTCGACAAGGACAACAAGCTCACGGAGCTGGTATTCCCCTTCGTTTACCCCGAGCTGTTTGAATAATTCCAATAAGCCTCCCCTGTGTAAGGGGCTTGACGCTCGGCACGAGTGTGCTGTGCCCGAGCTTGTCGAGGGCGGAGGGGTTGATGCAACAACCGTATTCAAAAAACAACCCCTCAGTCATCCGTTCGCAAGCTCACGTCTGACAGCCTACGGCCCTCGTTGCAATCGTAGATTGCTCCGCGCTTTGGCTACAAATATGCCACAGGCATATTTGCTTAACGCGTCGCGCCCCTTGCACAGGGGAGCCATAATCCGCCACACCAAGAGAAAGAAGGTATAATCTATGGCAAATGTACAAAAACTGATGGAGAACCTGCAGAAGCAGGGCTACGTTGTATCCTACTACGAAACCGCTGCAGAGGCAGCAAAGGTGCTGAAGGACAGCATCAAGGGCAAGACCGTCGGCTTTGGCGGCAGCTGCACTCTGCGGGATATGGGGCTGTATGAGCTGCTGAGCGAAGATAATCAGGTGTTCTGGCACTGGAAGCAGCAGCCCGTCAATGAGGCTCGTGCCAAGGCAAACGCTGCGGATATCTACATGACCAGCCTAAACGGCGTTGCGGAAACAGGCGAGCTTATCAACATCGACGGGGACGGCAACCGTCTGGCTGCTACCACCTTCGGCCCCAACAAGAAGGTATACTTCATCATCGGCGTGAATAAGATCGCTCCCGATTTCCACTCCGCGCTGGCTCGTGCACGGAACATCGCCGCTCCCCTGAACGCACGCCGTCTGAACAAGCAGACCCCCTGCGCACTGGGCAGCGAGGTCAAGTGCTATGACTGCCAGAGTCCCGACCGCATCTGCAAGGGCATGACCGTGTTTACCCGCAAGCTGGGCGGCATCGGTGAAATGGAAGTTATGATCATCGGCGAGGAACTGGGCTATTAAGCACCGCACCCGTAGGGGCGGATAGTATCCGCCCGCACAAAATCTCATGTAACAACACAGCCTCCTCTTTTACAAGGGGAGGCTCATTTCAAACACAGGAGGCCATTATGGCAAACATTTACACATCCGTTCGGCAGCTTATCGGCAATACCCCCCTGCTGGAGCTGGGGAATTTCGCCGCAGCCCATGGTGCAAAGGCACGGCTGTTGGGCAAGTTAGAGGGCATGAACCCCGGAGGATCCGCAAAGGATCGCGTGGCAGCCGCCATGATCGAGGATGCGGAGCAGCGGGGTGTGCTCAAAAAAGGCGGCACCATCATCGAACCCACCTCGGGCAATACAGGCATCGGCCTGGCAGCGGTGGGCACGAGCCTTGGGTATCGGGTCATCATCGTTATGCCCGACTCCATGAGCATGGAACGCCGTCTGCTGATGACCGCCTACGGTGCAGAGCTGGTGCTGACCCCCGGTGCGGAGGGCATGAAGGGTGCCATTGCCAAGGCGGAGGAGCTGGCTGCCGCCATCGAGGGCAGCTTTATCCCCGATCAGTTTAACAATCCCGCCAACGCTACGGCACATCTGAATACCACGGGGCCCGAAATTTGGCGGGACACCGACGGGAAGGTAGACATTTTCGTGGCGGGCATCGGTACGGGAGGCACCATCACAGGCACGGGTCAGTACCTGAAGGCGTGGAATCCCTATGTCAAGATCGTGGCTGTGGAGCCTGCGGGCAGTCCTCTTTTGAGTAAGGGTATTGCGGGCAGCCACGGCTTGCAGGGTATCGGGGCCAACTTCGTGCCCGGTGTGCTGGACAGGGATATTTACGACGAGATCGTCACCGTCACGGAGGAAGATGCCTACGCCTGCGCTCGCTCTTTGGGCAAGCTGGACGGTGTGCTCATCGGCATCAGCGGCGGCGCGGCCTTGTGGGCGGCACTCCGAGAGGCCAAGAAGGAGGAAAACGCTGGCAAGACTGTTGTGGTCATGCTTCCCGACAGCGGCGAACGGTATCTCTCCACGGATCTGTTCAAATAAGATTTCGATAACGCAAAACCGCACCCTACGGGGTGCGGTTTTGGTCAGACTGTCAAAGAACGGTTTTCCCCTCGTCTCCCTCTGATGAGGGAGGTGTCAGCCGAAGGCTGACGGAGGGAGAGATTATCAAAAACAGCGAAATTTCTGGCAAAATCTTGCATTTATGGTGTCTCTCCCCCAGTCTCGCTACGCTCGACAGCCTACGGCCCTCGTCGCAATCGTAGATTGCTCCGCGCTTTGGCTACAAATATGCCACAGGCATATTTGCTTAACGCGTCGCGCCCTCGTCAGAGGGGGCCAAGGTTGTGCGGTGCGGTTTTGGTGTTTCCTATCAAGTTTTACGGGGAATACACGGTTCCGATGAACAGGGGCAGATCCGCATCGTTGAGGATCACAAAGGCGAAGGGGCGGTTCAGGTTCATTTCCAGCACCGCGTCGGGAGGCATTGCGGAGGTGGCGTTCATCGCCATGACCGTAAACGCTGCGGCAGCGCAGCCGTTTTCGTCGATCTTCACCCGTGCTGCGTGCTGCACTTGGCTCAGCTCCACGTCCACCTCGTCGGTGATGGGCGTATAGTCGGACACATTGGCATCAAAGGCCTTTTCCACACCCAATGCCTTCAGCTGCTGGGTGAGCTCCAAATCGCTTTCCACATCGAACTTGGGCACAGACCACTCAATGCGGGAGTAATTGCTCAGCCCCACGTTGAGGATCTCCTCTACCACCGCCTCGTCCGTCAGCAGCTGTTCGGGGAGCACACCCTCATCGGGAAGAATAAACAGCATCCGACCGCCGTCGTGCTGAAAGCTGCGGCCCGCCATGACAAAGTTCTCCCCTTGATACCAAGCCCCTGTGCCCCCGGCGTGCATAAAGCCCGTTTCCACCTCGGTGCCGTCGGCCTTGGTGAAGATATCGGGGGAGGTTTGTCCCTCCTCGAACTTGTCAGACCACATATGCTCAAAATACAGGGTGCTAATCAAGGTCAAAATGGTTTCGGGGTTGGATTGGATCCCTCCTGCGGCCTTCTCCAGCAGCCCGCCCGTGTGCTCGTTGAGCCAGCTCTGCATGGTTGTATCCGCTTCCTGTGTACCCATGGGAACGGTATAGGTGTCTGCATAGTAGTGCTCCGCCAAGGTATCCGCCAAGGTTTGCTTCACGGGCCAAGTCTCTCCCGACCACATGGAGTTTGCCGCAAGGGTTTTGCCCCGACCGTCGGTGTAAATCATTTTCCACAGTGCGTTGGCAGCGGTGCGTGGGTCGTCGGTACCCATAAGGTCAATGACCTCCTTGCGGGTGTCCCCTGCGGAGGCCTCGGACAGCATGGCCAGCGCCAGATACAGGTTCACGGGGGAATAGACCGTATTCTCCTCACGCTCTGCAAACAGCTGCGCTGCGGTGACGGCGGTGAAGTCCGTCACACGGGGGAGCTTGTCCGCGGCTTCCTCCTGCATGGCCTGTAAATCGTCGTAGTATGCGGTCATGGCAATGTGGAGATCCTCGTAGGCCTTTTCCATTTTCTCCCAAGAGATCATGCCCGACTGCTCGTATTTGGCAACAGTGTCCAATTCCTCGGTGTAGCTTGTGAGCTTGGGGTACTTGGCACGGGCCACGGCATAGTCCTCTCCCGCTCCGCAGCCTGCTGCCGCAAGCAGGAGACACAGGCACATGATCAAAGAAATCGTTCGTTTCATAGTATCACCTCTTATTGAGTCAGACGGAAAAAGGTGGAAAAAGTTTCGGGATGGGCGAATACAGTTTGCCCCTGCCGTTCCATCTTTTCTAACAGAAAACGCACCCCGCAGGGTGCGTGAGACTGTAAAAAGTGCTGCGCAACCTCGGCCCCCTCTGATGAGGGCGCGACGCGTTAAGCAAATATGCCTGTGGCATATTTGTAGCCAAAGCGCGGAGCAATCTACGATTGCGACGAGGGCCGTAGGCTGTCGAGCGTAGCGAGACTGGGGGAGAGACACTATAAATGCCTAATTTTGCTCGAAGTTTTTGGCTTTTCATGATCTCTCCCTCCGTCAGCCTTCGGCTGACACCTCCCTCATCAGAGGGAGGCAAGGGGAAAAGGCTTTTTTTTGACACACTGACGCACCCCGCAGGGTGCGTTTTTGTGTTTATTGGTTGTGGCCCTCGCACTTAACGGTGATGTTGTCACCTTCCAGAGTCCACAGGTGGTAGTAGCGGCCTGCCCCTGCGGGGGTGTATACGCCGCCCATAAAGCTCAGCTTGCCGTCGGGGCTGATGAAGGGCTTGGCTGCCTTGATGTTCTCATCGGCAAGGGTGTCGTCGATCAGCTCTTGGATTTTCTCGGCGCTGAGAATGTTCTTATAGTGCTCGGCTTCCTCTGCCATGACCGCTGCCAGCACGATCTTGACGGCTTCGTAGAAGTCTTCCTCGGTCATGTCATAAGCAGCCAAAATCTCGCTGTCCCCTACCTGCTTGCCTGTCTCGGTGGAAACGGTGTAGAAGCTGTGGGTGGACCAAGTGTATTCGTACTCATCCTCGCGAACCACGATGGATACCAGATTCCCGTGCCGTCCCCATGCATAAACCATCTTGTCCAGAGAGGGTCTGTCGTACTTTTCCATTTCCTTCAGTACGCGGTTCTCAATGGTTTGGTACAGGGTGTCGTACATAGCCTCATTCCAGCCCGCTGCACGATCCTCGGGCAGGTTGATGCGGGGGATGTGGTAGCAGTGGGTGTAGTACTTGCCCTCGATGAGCTTGGTGAGGGCATCGGTGACCAGTTTGCCGTCGGGGTTGGGTACGGGCATGGGGGTCACAACGGGTTCGTCGGGCGTTTCGGGCTGCTGTTCGATCATGCTTGCCTTGTACAGGAAGGTGACGATCTGGCAGCGGGTGCAGATGTTTTCGGGGCCGAACATACCCTCGCCCACACCGCTGGTGATGCTGTTTTCCACTGCCCACAGGATAGGCTGATAGTAGTATGCGCTGCTGTCGAAGTCCTTAAAGGGATTTTCGGTCAGGGTGGGAGTGGGTCTGTTGTGGGATGCCCACAGGAAGGTCACGATCTGACCGCGGGTGCAGGCCTGTGTGGGGCCGAAGCGATCTTCCGCAACGCCCTTGGTAATGCCGTTTTCCACTGCCCACAGCACAGCCTTGTAGAAGTAATCGCTTTCCGCAACGTCGGTGAAGGGGTTGTAATCGGATTCGGGTGCGGGCTTGCCTGCCGCTGCCCACAGGAAGGTCACTACCTGACCGCGGGTGCAGCTTTCGTGAGGCCCGAACAGGTTGGCAGCGATACCGCCTGTAATGCCGTTGTTGTATGCCCACAGCACGGAGTCGCTGAACCAGTCGTCATCGGTAATGTCCTCAAAGGGGTTTTCGGGGATCAGCTTTTCGATGGCTTCGGTCTTGGTCTCACCGCAGACAGTGCAGGTGAAGGTCTTTTCACCCTCTGCCTCGTAGGTGGGTTCCTTGGTGACCTTGCCCTCGTCCCACTTGTGGTCGGTGCAGGAGAGCTTGTTTACGGGCTCGGTCTTGGTTTCACCGCAGTTTTCACAGGTGAAGGTTTTCTCGCCTTCTGCTTCGTAGGTGGGTTCCTTGGTCACTTCGCCGTCATCCCACTTATGGCCTTCGGCGGGCTTTATGGGGGAGTCCTTGAGAATAAGGGTGGGATCCTCTGCGTCATAATACAGCTCGCAGTCGGCGCAGTAGTAGTGGGCATCGCAGCCGTCTTCCGTGCAGGATGCAGCCTTTTCGGGAACGAAGATCCGGAAATGCAGATCCGCAGCCAGCAGAGAAGCGTTGTCTCCGTTGGGCTCATCCCCGTCCGTGGGAATCTGTGCCCAGTCCTCGGCGGTGCCGCAGTAGTGGACGATTTCCAGCTCGGGGCAGTTCTTGAACGCACCGGGCAGCACCAGCTTCAAGCTTGCGGGAAGGTAAATGTCGGTCACGCCGCAGCCCTCGAATGCACCGAAGTGGATGGTGTCCACCCCATCGGGAACCGCAACGACACCCTTTGTTGCGGGTGCACAGGCGTACAGCACCAGAGAGTCCATGTCCTCATAATCAGCCTTGCGGAGAATGGCGGTTCCGTCGTTGATAAGGGAGTATCCGTTTTCATTGCCTGCGGGGAAGCTGAACGTTTCAAGAGAGGTGCAGGTGCCAAAGGCGTTCTGGAAGTAGGTCAAGCCGATGGGCAGCTCTGCATGGGTCACATTGTACAGGTCATAGAAGGCGTTTTCGCCAATGACAATGCCCTTGGACATTTTAATGGTATGGATGCTGTCTCGCTGCTCATACCAGGGGGCCTTACCCTTTTCATAGTTGTACATCATGCTGTCACCCTTAGGGGTGTAAATGCTCAGCACGCCGTCCTTTACGGACCAGTACAGGTTCTCCCCGCACATATTGGCGGCGGCGATGGGTTCCGCCTTGGTCTTGCCGCAGACGGTGCAGGTGTAGGTCATTTCGCCCTGTACGTCCTGCGCGGGCTCCTTGGTCACTTCGCCCTCGTTCCAAGTATGCTCTTCGCATTCGGTGAGCTTGGGCAGTGTTTCCTTCTTGGTCTTGTCGCACAGAGTGCACTTGTAAACCTTCTCACCCTTTTCCTTCAGGGTGGGTGCCTTGGTCACTTCGCCCTCGTCCCATACATGGGCGGTGAGCTTGGAGGTAACGTCGCATACGACTTCTACATCCTCATTGTTGGGCAGGGTGTACACCAGCTTTGCGGTGCCGCCGTGGACAGCAGTTACAACATCATCCTGAACGGTGATGAATTCGCTGCCTTCTGCGATGGTCATTTCATATTCCCGAGGCGCATCGGAGGGATACACGCGGGGATTCAGATCATACGCGGGTGCCTTATCGGTCAGAGTAACGGTATAGTCATCGGTGTTTTTTACGGGAGATGCATCCAGCAGAATGCCGTGTGCCTTGCCGTCGCTCTTGAGCTGAATGTTGCCCATGCGGCAGGCGGCGGTATCGTAGGCCCCGTTGCTGAATTTGATGGTGACCTGAGAGACATCCTTCAGGTTCAGCTTCACGGGCAGAACCAGATCATCCCAAATGAGCTTTACGCCATCATATTCGGGGAGGACCTCTCCGTCCACCTCAATGGTCATGGTGATGGTGTGTGCATAGAAATCGCCCTTGTCTCCCAAATACTTGGCAACATCAAAGGTCATTTCCTCGTACTGCTTCTTGAAATTGAAGCTGACATACTTGCTGCCGCCCAGCACGTAGCCCATGCGGAAGCCGTAGCCGTTTTCGAAGGTTTTGCCGCCCATGTCAAATTCACCGGTGATCAAATCGCCGGTCAGCTTGTAGCAGGGGACATTGTAAAATTCATCGGAGGTATATACTGTGGTGTCCAACGCATCCACGAGCTGCCCCTGCAATTTGGCTACGCCGTAGTGGGTTCTGTCGTAAGCAGAGGAGAAGTAGCGGAACTTCAGCTGACGGACGCCCTCCACACCCAAGGAGAAGGAGCGGGGAATGTCTGTATGCTTCAGCGCTGCGCCGTCCAGCAGCACCTTGTCGTCGCCGTAGACAGTCAGCGTGGCACCGCGCTCGTGGCCGCTGATGTAGCCGGCATCAAAGGTGATCTCGGAGAATTTGCCGTCCAGGTTGATGGATGCTTCAGCGGAATCCCCATTGGAATAGCCGGTGTAGCCCATTTCAAAGTCAAGCCCGGACGCATAGTTGTAGCCGCCCATGGAGATAGTCTCCAAAGCGGAGCAGTTGCGTCTTGCATAAGGTGCGGGCAGACTCACGGGGGAATCATCCCGCTCGGTCTCGTTTTCGCCTGTCGCAAATACGGTAATGCCCGCCGTCAGGCTGAACAATTGGGCCAGCAGCAGGAGCATGGCCAAAAATTTCAGTGTGGAACGTTTCTTCATATACGTCGGTTCCTTTCATAATTGATAGCTCCATTATAAATGGGGCGCCGAATGTCGTCAATAAAAAAACAATCCGGTGTCTGTGAAAATGCGGTCTTTGCAGATGTGGTGGTTCCCGTAGGGCGGCCGCCCTACGGTGCGGAGGAAACCAATCGGTATGCTCCCCCTTTGGGGGAGCCGGCAGACACGAGGAACGAGGGCCTGACTGAGAGGGAGGTGCTGCAATAATGATACCGTGCATTCACAAAACGAAAAGCAATCCGTTTGTACGATCTGAAAACCCTTGACGGATACCCCTAAGGGGTATATAATATAGTCAGATACCCCAAGGGGGTATATTGGAGGTGCTTATGGAACAAAACTGCTGTCATAAAACCAAGCATCGCTCGGAAGCGGAGCGAAAGGCACTGATGAATCGCCTGAGTCGTATCGAAGGTCAGGTGCGGGGCATCCGCAGTATGGTGGAAAATGATGCCTACTGTACGGATGTGCTCACTCAGGTCAGCGCCGTGCAGGCTGCTTTGAACGCCTTTAACCGTGAGCTGCTGGCCGAGCATATCCGCAGCTGCGTTGCCGAGGATATTCGCAGCGGCAAGGACGAAACCATTGACGAGCTGGTGCAGACTTTGCAGAAGCTTATGAAATAAGAAAGGCGGGTGACGCGTATTACCAATCAAAAATTCAACGTTACGGGCATGACCTGTGCCGCTTGTCAGGCCCATGTGGAAAAGGCCGTGAACGGGGTAGACGGCGTGCAGAGCTGCGCCGTGAATCTGCTGACGAACGCCATGGAGGTGGAATTCGAAAACACCACTGCCGAAACCATCATTGCCGCCGTGGAAAAGGCGGGCTATGGCGCATCTCTGCCCAACGCTCCCAAATCCGAGGCGGGCACGGGGGCTCATGAGGAAGCGGAGGCAAAGGAAATGCTTCACCGCATTGTAGGCTCTGCCTTCTTCATGGTGATTCTGATGTATATTGCCATGGGCAGTATGCTGGGGCTGCCCCAGCCCGCATTTTTGACAGGGGAGGAAAACGCCATGGTGCTGGCCTTGGCGGAGCTGCTGGTGACCCTGCCTGTGCTGTATCTGGGCAGAAGCTACTTCATCAACGGCTTCAAGTCCATGGCAGCCCTGTCCCCCTCTATGGATGCCCTCATTGCACTGGGTGCGGGGGCAAGCATGGTGTACAGCCTGTACGCCACCTTCTCCATGGCCTACCTCATGGGTCACGGGGATGTGAGCGGGGCTGCTCATCATATCCACGACTTGTATTATGAATCCGCTGCCATGATTTTGACCCTCATTACCGTGGGCAAGTTCATGGAGACACGCAGCAAGGGCAAGACCAAGGATGCCCTGCGAAAGCTGATGGATCTGACCCCCAAGACCGCCACGGTGCTGCGGAACGGAGGGGAAGTCACTGTGCCTGCGGAGGCCGTGCAGGTGGGGGACATCCTTGTGGTCCGCAGCGGTGAGTCCATCCCTGTGGATGGCGTTGTCCGTACAGGCAGCGGCGCTGTGGACGAAAGTGCCATCACGGGAGAATCCGTGCCTGCGGAAAAGCTCCCCGGGGACACGGTCATCGGGGCTACGGTGTGCCGCAGCGGGTACTTCACCTTTGAAGCAACCAAGGTCGGTGCCGATACCACCTTGGCAGGCATCATCGCTCTGGTAGAAAAGGCGGCGGGCTCCAAGGCACCCATTGCCCGCATGGCGGACAAGGTCTGCGCGGTGTTCGTTCCCGCGGTCATCACCATCGCCTTGGTCACCGCCGCGGCTTGGCTCATCAGCGGAGCGGAATTTGGCTTTGCCCTGTCCCGTGCCATTGCGGTGCTGGTGATTTCCTGCCCCTGCGCACTGGGCCTTGCCACCCCCACCGCCATCATGGTGGGTACAGGCAAGGGTGCGGACATGGGGCTGCTGTTCAAGTCCGCTTCCGCATTGGAGACTCTGTCCCATGTGAATGTGGTGGTGCTGGATAAGACAGGCACCGTCACCAAGGGTGCACCCGAGGTCACGGACGTATATGTTCTGGGCAATGACTTTGTCCGACTGGCTGCCGCATTGGAGCACGCCAGTGAGCATCCCCTGTCCCACGCGGTGGTGGAATACGCCAAGAAAAAGGGCATCGACTATTCCGCAGCTGTCACAGACTTCGGGGCGGAAGCGGGCATGGGCATCAGCGGTACGGTGGAAGGCAAGCGCATTTATGCAGGCAGCCGCCGCTATATGGATGCTTTGGGTGTGGTCTTTGATGCGAAGTACGAGGACGAAGCCCAAAACGGCAAGACGGTGCTGTACTTTGCCGCCGACGGAAAGCCTCTGGGCGTGCTGTGCTGCGCCGACGAGGTAAAGCCCGACAGTGCCGCCGCCGTGGCAAAGCTCCGTGAGAACGGGGTGGAAGTGGTCATGCTCACAGGGGATAACCCCGTGACCGCCGCAGCTATCGGCAAAAAGACCGGGATCGACACCGTCATTGCGGGGGTGCTGCCCAACGAAAAGGAAAGCCACATCCGTGCATTGATGGAACAGGGCAAGACCGTTGCCATGGTGGGGGACGGCATCAACGATGCGCCCGCCCTCATGTCCGCCCACGTGGGCATTGCCATCGGCGCGGGCACGGACATCGCCATGGAATCCGCCGACGTGATTCTCACGGGCAGCCGCCTGTCCGATGCTGTGAATGCACTGTACCTGTCCAAGGCTACCATGAAGAACATCAAGGAGAACCTGTTCTGGGCGTTCTTCTACAACTGCATCGGCGTCCCCATTGCGGCGGGTCTGCTGTATCCCTCCTTGGGACTGGCACTGAACCCCATGCTGGGTGCGCTGGCTATGAGCTTCTCCAGCTTCTTTGTGGTCAGCAACGCCCTGCGGCTGAAGCTGCATAAGCCCGCTATGGAGCACATGATTGAAACGACCGAAACATTACAAATATTCGAAACAAAGGAGACAAACGAAATGACAAAGACCATTCATATTGAAGGCATGATGTGCCCCCACTGTGTCCGCCACGCTACCGAGGCTCTGAACAAGCTGGAAGGGGTCACCGCTGTGGTATCTCTGGAACAGAAGAACGCAGTGTGCACCCTGACCGCCGATGTATCCGACGAGGTGCTGACCAAGGCCATCACAGACGCAGGCTACGAAGTCACGGGAATCGAATAAAACACAAAACCGCACCCGATAGGATGCGGTTTTTGCAATGTAGGGGCGAACATTGTTCGCCCGATTTTATTGGTTCATAATCAGTGCAAGTTCAATTTCATCCTCGTCCGGATTACCTGTTTCGGTAAAACCAAATTTACGATACAAATGCAATGCAGCGAAATTCTTTTTGCTACAGGTCAGAACGACTTGATTGGATGAACCAAAGGGCTTGCTTTTTACATAGGAAAGACATTCTTCCATTGCCGTTTGGCCATAGCCTTTCTGCTGATATTTTTGGTCAATCATCATATGCCAGATGTTGTACACTTCCAAGTCGTAGTCGTATATGACCATTACATACCCGATCATCGTATCTTCCAGATAGATTCCGAAGGGGCAGCACTGATGATAATAGACATATGCCTGCGCCAAGCTCCTGATTGGGTGGGAAACAAAGTGTTCCTGCCCATTCTTCAGCTTTAGATTGAATGCATCTATAAAGTTGCTTTCATCGATTCTTACCAATGTGATTTTACTCATAATTCCTCCTGTGATCGTGGGAGGGATTACGCTATACGATTGCCCTCCCGTTTGTTCTGACGTATGTGAATTGCATCATTTTCATCATAATGAACATCTCCTTTCCGGGGATGGCTGATAACGCCGGGACAAAATTGGCAGATTGCCATCCTAATTGTACTGTGAATATCAGCAGGCGAGCGAACGATGTGCCGCTCCTACTCGCTGCTGCATCTTTATAATCCAATACAAATTCCCGTAAGGGAATTTAAAATAGAGAAAGATGCAGAGCGAAACAAGACCGAGCTACGAAATGAGCGCTCTTTTTGCTTTGTATCACCACAAATCCCAACAAAGTGGATTTGTGGTGAAGAGGAGGAATGACGGAACGAATGAGCTTTCGCCAAAATATACCGAACTATGGTAATCCTCAAATGCTTTCAAATGGCGAAAGCGAAGAATGTGTAGTCCATTCCGACGAGATATGGAGTCAGCGAGGTCTCAGCTCCCAGAACGCCACCGCAGCGGCGTTGCCCACGTTTAGGGAATCTACCCCGTGGGACATGGGGATCATGACGGTATAGTCCGCACCGTCGATGGTGTCGGCCATGAGCCCGTCCCCCTCGGTGCCCAAAATCACCGCCAGCTTCTCCTCTGCGGCAAGGCAGGGGGCGTCGATGCTGACGGACTCGGCCCGCAGTGCCATGGCGGCTGTTTTGAAGCCCAGTGCCCGAAGCCGTTCCATACCCTGTTCGGGCCAGTCTGCGGGGCTGTCCCCAATGCGTGCCCAAGGGATCTGGAACACGGTGCCCATGCTTACGCGGACGGCACGGCGGTACAGGGGATCCCCGCAGGTAGGGGTCACCAGGATCCCGTCCATGCCCAGTGCGGCGGCGGAGCGGAAGATGGCACCGATGTTGGTGGTGTCCACAATGCCCTCCAGTATGGCGATGCGGCGGGCACCCGAACAGACCTCCTCCACGGTGCGGGGAGGCTTTCGCCTCATGGCGCACAGTACCCCGCGGGTGACCTGATAGCCCGTGAGCTTTTCCAGTACCGAAGCGTCGGCGGTGTATACGGGCACATCGGGGCACATGGCAATGAGCTCCGTGCCCTGCCCCTCCACATGGCGGGTCTCCATAAGCATGGACAGGGGCTCGTATCCTGCCTGCAGAGCGGTGCGGATGACCTTTGTGCTTTCGGCAATGAAGATGCCCTTTTCGGGCTCCAGCTTATTGCGCAGCTGTGCTTCCGTCAGCCGTGCGTACACGTCCAGAGCGGGATCGCTGAAGGCTGTGATATGTATGATATGGGACATGATGTGTCCTCCTGTATAGCTATGATGTACCATTATATAATAAGGAAGAACCGCCGTCAAAGTTTTTCGGCTCGTATCAACGTTATGCTTGTTGTATTTGCGGCGGTGATCGTGCAGCCCCATGACCTGCCGTTGGCAGTTGAAAAACCGCCTCTCCCGTGGGAAAGGCGGTTGGAGTCTGTCAAAATACTCCTTTGGAGCATTTTGACAGAGATGCCCCCGCTTGTGCGATGGGCCGGCAGGTCTGCCGCGCGCATAATTTGTCCGCATTCTGCGAACAAATTCCACACTTGCAGACCTAATTGTATTTTTCGCTTCGTACATGCCGGCGCGAAAAATAGATTTGACTTTGTTTCGTCCTTATGGACGAAATTCTGCGAAGCATTTTTTGACAGTCTGAAACCGCCTCTCCCGTGGGAAAGGCGGTTGGTACTGACATATACGATATGGAATTTGTGAGGCCGCTTACTTGAACATTGCTTCCACGGTCTTTGCGTCGGCTTCCATCTTTACAGTGAAGGGTTCTTCCTTGCTGTGCAGGTAGTCCCAGCTCTGTGCAAAGTAGGGGTTGACCTTTGCCATGGTGAAGTAGTCCCATTCGCCGCACAGACAGTCGGGGCACCAGTGACCCAGCTTCAGCACGGTGTTGGGCTTGGCTTCAAATTCGTGGCCCAGTGCGCACTGCCAGCGCAGAGGCATCATCAAATTGCCCTTTTCCATAGTTTCGCTCAGGCACTTGCCCCCGCGGAACTTGGCTGCCTGCTGCATATCCTCAATGCCCAGCTGGTCCACGGGCTTAGATTCGTCGTAGCCGTGGTCCATGACGATGGGATTGGGATCGGGATTGTAAATGGGGATGTCGTCCCAGGATTCGGGAATGGCTTCATACTGCTCGCGGGAGCCGTAGTATACCTTGATGGCTTCTTCGTTGCCTTCGTTCAAGTAGTACAGGGTGCCGCCCTTCTTTTCCAGAATGGCCTTCTTCTGTGCCTTGTTCTGTTCGGGAGTCAGACGAGGGCCACCCTTGGCCTTGATGAGGCGGATCTGATGCATGAGCTCGTCCTTCAGGAACTGAGCGGGGGTCTTCAGACGGTAGGGCACCAGCTCCTGCAGCTTGTCGGAGTCCATGAAGAAGTGGCCGTGGTAGTTGCGGATGGCGATCCACTTGGGGTCGAAGTCCTTGCGGAAGTCACCGTGGAGAGCCTTGATGAAGTCATAGTTGGTGAAGCGGAAGCCGTCACCGCCGCCCAGATTGTAGGCGTTGCCCCAGAATTCATCGGGAGCGTTCAGGCAGATCTGTACCATCAGGTTGCCGGAGGATTCGCAGTCAATGTGTTCGGAGCAGTTGTCGTCGGGCTGCATGCCGATGATGGGATATTCCGCTGCAATGGGGTTGCTGGGGTTCTGGAAGCTCTGGCGCACGGATGCCCAATACTTCAGACCTGCTTCCGCAACCGCGCGCTCGGATGCGATCTTGGACAGTGCATAGTAGCAGTACATGGGGGGCTGCAGGGGGTCGCCGATTCTGCCCCAGTGGTAGGGAGGAGAGCGGTGGCCGACTTCTTCAACAGTACCGATGTAAACAAAGTGGGTCTTTTCTTCCTGACCGTACTTCTTGATGCCCTTCAGCATAGCCAGAGTGGAGCCGTAGTTGGTCTTCAGAGTGGCTTCCGCGCCGAAGTCATCAGCCAGAGGGGGCAGCAGCGCACCGACGTGGCAGACGTAGTCCATGTCCTTCATGGATTCGGTCAGCAGGTCGAAGTCGTTCAGGTCGCCCCATACGACGTTGATCTTGTCCATATAGGGAGCCAGCTTTTCTTCGTTCTTCTTGCCGGGACGTGCCAGTGCGTACAGCTCCAGCTCATCAGCGTGCTCGGCAAAGCGCTTGACAGCCTCCAGACCCATAATACCGGTAGCACCGGTCAAAAATACTTTTTTCATGGTTTCTCCTTTCGATTCATGTAATGTACAAACAATTTCGCTATGTTAATATTATAACAGATGGGAGAAAATTCGTCCACTAAGAATGTTTTCTTACGTCAGAAGTTTTGGTTATGGCTGGGCCTCGTGCATCTTTGCACTCGTAGGGCAGCAAGCAGCCGCCGCTTGTGGGGTGAGGATGGCAGTTTAATCAGCAGATTGCGGTGAAATATGGGACAGAAATCAGACGGTCTGAATACGGTGCAATGATATGTTCATGGTGCATGATCCCACTGCGTCACGGCGGCAGCAAGCAGCCGCCCTACGAGTGCGGAGGATAAACGTACCGTTTCGTAGGGGCAGGGGGCCCTGTAATGGAGGAGGGAATTCGGTGCAATTGAAAAACCCCGAACCAAAGGGTTCGGGGTTGAGTTGATGGTACATTACTGTGCCTTGGTAACCAGAGTGTTCTTGATCCAGCCGTAGCCGCCCAGATCGGTCTTGATCAGCAGCCAGTCACCGTCTTCTGCGTAAGCGGTGATCTTGTTGCCCTGATATACGGACAGAACGGTTCTGTAATCGGTGGAGGGGCCGCTTCTCAGGTTTGCACCCTTAACGGAAACGGTGTATTCCACGGGCTTTTCGTACAGCTTGTCCTCTGTGGGCTTCACGTCCACAGTCTTGACACCGGTCAGATCCAGCTTATTTGCTTCCGCTTCTTCTGCGGGCTTCTTGTCATCCTCGGTCACATTGGTCTCGGTGCTGCCATCCTGATCGTCTTCCTGACCTGCCAGGGTGGGAGTTTCCAGCAGAGCCTGAGATTCAGCCAGCTGCTTTGCCAGGCTTGCGACCTGCTGTTCAAAGCCTGCGATCTGGATTTCGTATTCCGCTGCCTGTTCCTTATACTTGTCACGATCCTGACCCAGCTCAATGTTCTTTTCACGAACCAGCTCCAGATTGGTGATGGCATTGTAATACAGCAGACCCATAGCGACTGCGGCGATAATTGCAATGATGGTGATGATGACCAGCAATACCTTCATGAAGGTACCGGACTTCTTGGGCTGTTCAACGATGGTTTCGTTCATTGTGATCCCTCTTTACATTTTACTATGGATTGCTCCAATTATATTTTGTATAACATAATACGAGCTGAAAGTCAACGGTTTGGCAAAAAAGCGCCTGTATTTTCCAAAACTGTTGCCAAATTGTTCATAATTTGAATAACTTGTGTTGCTCTTTTCGGTGTGAAACAATTTGAATGACGGCGGCAGAGAACCATATGATTTTTGGAACAAACTTCTTTTTTTTTCGTCTATATGGTTAATAAAGGAGTGAGTTTGATGCTGAAACGATTGTTTGTGTTTGTTCTTTGCTTTATATTCAGTGTGGCGGTGCTGGGCGGCATTATGTTCGGTGTAGACTATTACCGTGCCTATAATCTGGAGAAGCCTCTGTTTGCCATGGCGGTTGATACCGTGGATGACGGCGGCAGCGGTACCTATCAAGGCTTGGGCTATACCGTAGAGCTGGAAGGCGAGCTGACGGCGGAGTACGGATATGTGGTGCACGAGGTGGAAATGTACCTGATGGGAAAGCTTGTGTTTGGGGCGATCACGTAAGAACAATGTGGGACACCAAATTCAATTCCGATGTGAACGAGCAAGCGGCGGGAGCAAGCCCCCGCCCTACGGATGTGGAAATTTTATAAGGAGGAAACACCATGATTCCAATTTTTACTCCGTTGATTGCGGTGCTGCTGCCTGCGTTTGTGCTGTACCGCTGCTATAAGGAACGCCCCTTGAAAAAGGCGTATTTGTATTCCGTTGGCAGCTTTACGGCGGCATTGACGGCGGTGTGTCTTGAGGTGCGCACCATCGGCATTCGTGCTGCGGAGGGAGATTTCGGCGGCATCGAGGATACCATGACCGCGGTGCTCATCATTTGCGTCGGGATCGCCGTGGTGACGGTGCTGCTGAACCTTATGGCACTGGCTGCGGCGTATGGGGAATAAAATCCTGTAGGGGCGGATAGTATCCGCCCGCATTTGCGCAGTCGGTTGGGACATAAAGCGGGCGATCACAGTTCGCCCCTACATGGGGTATTGGATTTGTGTGCGCAGTATAACTGAAAAAACGGCGGGAGCAAGCGCCCGCCCTACGGGGTGCGGTGATGTTCGTTCATTTCCGAAAAAACGATACCGCACTTTAACAAAATGATACGTAATGTGTATGTACGAGCTGAAAGACTGAGGGGTTGTCGTCTCACAATTGCGGTGTTGTTGCAACAACCCCTCCGGTTTCGCTTACGCTCAACCACCTCCCCTTACACAGGGGAGGCTTATTATGTGCATACGAACTGAAAACCCCATCCGCCCGAG
>JAFQDR010000105.1 GCA_017415945.1 Oscillospiraceae bacterium | reverse complement strand
TGGGGAAGGAGTCGGTGATGACAGTGCCACCGGCTGCTTCAAAGACCTGCTTGAAGAATGCGATCAGGCCCTGGTCATACTCGTTGCCGCTTTCACCCAGGCAGTAGGCGACCTTGGCATCGAACTTGTCCATGGCGAAGTTTGCCAGGACGTCAGCCTGGAAGTTATCCAGGAAGCAGATACGGAAGTAGTAGCTGTTGCCAGCAGTAACGTTGGGGTTGGTGCAGGTCACGCCCAAGGCGGGGATGCCAGCCTCTTCAAACTTGGGGCCGCCTGCCATGGAAACGCCGGAGCCGTAGGAGCCCAGAACCACGGAGACACCTGCGCTGACCAGAGAGGAAGCAGCGGAGGGAGCCTTGTCGGTGGAAGAGCCGTTGTCGCCGTAAACCAGCTCGACCTTGTAGGTTTCGCCGCCCACGGTGATTTCGGGAGTCAGAGCGTTTGCGTACTGCATACCCAGAATTTCCTTCTTGCCGCCGGAAGCGGAGTCACCGGAAGAGGGTTCGAATACGCCGATCTTTACGACCTTTTCGCCGGAATCGGCAGCTTCGCCGCCACCGCCGCCACAGGCGCAAAGAGTGAATACCATGCACAATGCAAGAACGAGAGCAATGATCTTTTTCATAATTAAATCCTCCAAACCATAAACAGCATCCACGCCGAGCGGACAACTGTTTTTCATGTTGGGTATTATACACTAATCCGTTAAAGAATACAATTCCCAATTACCACATAATTCTATGTGATACATAGGTAAAAATGCACAAATATTCCTGTATCGAAATGCGCTGTCCGTTCTGTGGGACAGCCTCTCCCATATAATAAAGCCATCAAACATAGAAAAAGGAGCGGAAATCATGAAAACGCAGGAACATCAGATCTTAAACATCGTCATAAACAGTATAGAAGCCGCGGGGTATAATCCCTATGCCCAGCTGACAGGCTACATGGCGACGGGCAACGCCGCCTACATTACCAGACAGTTCGGTGCCCGCAAGCTGGTGCGGAGCCTCTCCCCCACCGTCATCCGCAGCTATCTGGCAAGCCACGTGAAAACAGCTTAAATACCTTATAAGGCTCCCCCGTGTAAGGGAAGCCGGTGCCGTAGGCGACTGAGGGGTTGTTCTTCGAGCAATACCGTGAAATCGCAACAACCCCTCCGCCCTCGACAAGCTCGGGCACCTCCCCTTACACAGGGGAGGCTTTTGCATTTGTGCGCTCTATTCCCGCAGATTCTGCAGAAATAGGGCCCTTTATTTCGTCATGCCGACCGTGTTGTTTTGTATTGTCGGAGGGTACAATATAGACAAGAACAGAAACAAAAGGAGTGTTGACGATGAATCAATTCTGCAAGAAGTTTTTTACCGTATATTTCACAGTCACCACCGCTGCCATGGTGCTCCTGTCCTGGGGCCTCATCACCCACCTGATGCACATGGCAGGATAACAAAAAGGAGGACGCTATGAAGGACAATTGGAAATACATACTGCTCGCTCTGGTGATCCTGTATATGATCGCCCCCGACCTGCTGCCCGGCCCCGTGGATGATATTCTGGTCATGCTCCTGACCGCTCCCCAGCTCATGGACGGCAGCGGCAGCAAAAAGGAATAAATGCTTTGCGGGCGAACAATGTTCGCCCCTGCTTCTCCCTCGCAGGGGCGGCAACCTGCCGCCTCACCGTTCTATCTCACTGCACAGCTGCGGGCAGCTAATAGCTGCCCCTACGGGATGGTACGTTTATCCTCCGCACCGTAGGGCGCGCTTGCTCGCGCCGTTCCGCACCGATTCCGCTACCAATGTAATCCCAAAAGCGGCGGCAGCAAGCAGCCGCCCTACAGGATGGTGCCGCCAAGCTCCGCACCATACCTTATATAAAAAAGACCACCAATTCTGCGGAATTGGTGTTTTACATTTTCTCTTTTCTTTCTTCACTCTTATCTAATCAAAATCCCCCGCTCCCATAAGGAGCAGGGGAAGTAAGATCTTGATTTATTCGGTGGTGTAGTTGTCGAAGTAGCCCTGGATATAAACAATGGGGGTGCCCTTGTCGCCGGAGCCGGAGGTCAGGTCGCACAGAGAACCGATCAGGTCGGTCAGGCGGCGGGGAGTGGTGCCTTCAGAGGCCATCTGACCGTACAGGTCGCCGTCCTTTTCGGTGATCTTGGTCTTAATTGCTTCCTTCAGCTCGTCGCCGCTGAGGTTTGCGAACTCGTTGTCAGCCAGATACTTCAGCTTCAGTTCGTTGGGAGTGCCTTCCAGACCTGCGGTGTAAGCGGGAGAAACAACGGGGTCAGCCAGTTCCCAGATCTTGCCGATGGGATCCTTGAATGCGCCGTCGCCATAGACCATAACTTCTACGTTCTTGCCGGTCTTTTCCTTCAGCTTTGCTGCGATGGCATCCACAACGGGCTGGCAGTTGCGGGGGAACAGCTTAACGGTATCTTCGGTAGCCTTGTTGGAGCCCAGCAGACCGTAAGCCTCGTTGCAACCGCTGCCGTTGATGGGAGCGTTCATGATCTCATCCAGACCGAATACCTTTTCTGCGCCGGCAGCCTTCAGCAGACGCTTGGTGCGTGCACGGGTGTGGATGTCGCAGTTCAGAACATTCTTGGTATAGGGCAGAATTGCACGGCAGTCGTTTGCGAAGATGATCTCACATTCAGCGCCGCAGCCCTTAATCAGGGATTCGTAGTATTCAACATAGTCAACGCCGGTAAAGGTGTGCTTTTCGTAGCCGAACAGCTCACGGTACTTTTCCAGAGTCAGCACATCGCTGTAGGGGTTTACGCCCTTTTCGTCCAGCTGATCCAGAGTGACCAGATGGTTGCCCACTTCGTCAGAGGGGTAGGACAGCATCAGAACGATCTTCTTTGCGCCGCTTGCGATGCCGCGCAGGCAGATAGCGAAGCGGTTGCGGCTGAGGATGGGGAAGATAACGCCCACGGTTTCGCCGCCGAACTTGTTGCGGACATCCTCTGCAATGTTGTCCACGGAGCAGTAGTTGCCCTGTGCGCGAGCAACGATCGCTTCGGTCATAGCAACGATGTCTCTGTCCTGAATTTCAAAACCGCCGTCAGCAGCTGCTTCCAGTACGGAATTGGTTACGATTTCAACGATGTCATCACCGCTGCGGATGATGGGGGCGCGAACGCCTCGAGATACGGTACCGATCATACGGCTCATAAAGATCTCTCCTTTACGGGTTACCCGTTTCAAAGTCAAATGAAGTAGTTTCATGTAATTTGATACACAAGTTAGTATATCAATAATCATGCCCGTTGTAAATCAAAAATTTCACGGAGCGGGAAAAAACTTGTATGCAATCTACGGAAAAACAGGCGGCGTTTTCCAACGCCGCCTGAAATTTTGGTTTAAGGAATTACTTCCAGTAGTCCAGCTCTGCGTCCAGACCGATATTCTTTGCGCGGAACACGGGATCCTTGCCGCTCTTGCGCTGTGCAACATAGTCCTCCAGACAGCCCAGTGCGGGCTTTGCCAGCAGAACGATGACAGGCAGGTTGATGATGGCCATGATGCCCATGATCACGTCGGACAGGTCCCATACCAGACCGAAGTCCAGCTGTGCGCCAACAAATACGATGACACAAGCGATAACACGGAAAATGTTCATGGTCTTGTTGGACACGGTGCGCTTTGCAATGTAGTTGACAGCACCCTCGCAGTAGAACAGGTTGCCCAGCAGGGTGGTGAAGGCAAACAGGAACAGGGAGAAGGTGATGAAGTAATAGCCGAAGTTGCCGAAGTTGCGGGACAGAGCTTCCTGTACAAACAGTGCGCCCTTCAGCTCTTCACCGGGAACGATGCCGCTTGCCAGACACATCATAGCGGTAGCGGTACAAATGATCAGGGTGTCGATGAATACGGACAGCATCTGTACCAGACCCTGCTTGACGGGGTGAGATACATCAGCCGCAGCCGCAGCGTTGGGAGCGGAGCCCACACCTGCTTCGTTGGAGTACAGACCGCGCTTGATGCCCTGCATGATGGCAGAGCCCGCAAAGCCGCCGAAGATTGCCTTGAAGTTGAAGGCTTCCACAAAGATCTTGCCCAGAACCATGGGGATGTTGCCGATGTTCAGCACGATAACAATGACTGCCATAGCGATATAAATGACGCCCATAACGGGAACCATAACGCCGGTGATCTTGACTACGCGCTTGCCGCCGCCCAGAATGCAGATGCCAACCAGAACCGCCAGAACCAGACCGCCGACCATGGGAACGATAGAGGTCTCGGGGTCGCCGTAGAAGCTGTAGCCGGAGAAGCTGGTGATCAGGTTGTAGGATGCCAGCATATTGAAGCCCACAGCGTAGGTCGCGATCAGAGCCACAGCGAACACAACGCCCAGCACACGGCTGTTCAGAGCTGCTTCGATGTAGTAAGCGGGGCCGCCGTAGCTGCCGCCGTTTTCGTCACGCTTCTTGTAGATCTGCGCCAGGGTGGATTCGATGAATGCGGAGGCACCGCCCACCAGAGCGATCAGCCACATCCAGAACACAGCACCGTAGCCGCCGATGGCAATAGCGTTTGCCACACCAACGATGTTGCCGGTACCCACGCGGCTGGCAGTGGAGACCATCAGCGCCTGGAAGGAGGAAACGGAGTTGTCATCGGACTTCTTTTCGCTGATGACGCGGATGGATTCCCCCAGCATACGCAGCTGCACAAACTTGGTGCGGAAGGTGAAGTACAGGCCAACGCCGATGAGCATAATGATCAGCACATAGCTGTACATAATGTTGCTGATATTGGCTACCAGACTTGCGAACCAATCTAACATAATACACACACTCTCTTTCATAATATCTTTACCGATTTAGTATATCACACATTTTGCAGCTTCACCAGAACCATTTTGCATTTTTCGGGAATAAATCGGGGTATTCTGTGAGAAAATGCCAAGGAAATGTTATATGGTTTCCACAAAAATGCAAAACAAGACCGTGATTCCCGCAATTCTCCTCTATCCTTCGATTCCTATTTACTTTTTCACAGAAATGGAGTACAATTTTATTATCTGCGGGAACAGCTGTTTTGTGCAAACAGTTGATATTCCAAATGCATTTAAGCTCGGCGCTGCCGAGAAAAATAAAATGGGAGGAATTCATATTATGGCGAAGAACAAAGTCTTCAAGACCATGGACGGCAACGAAGCCGCTGCGTATGTCTCTTACGCATTTACCGAAGTTGCCACCATCTACCCCATCACCCCGTCCAGCCCCATGGCTGACCACGTTGACGAATGGTCTGCCAACGGCAAGAAAAACCTGTTCGGTCAGCCCGTAAAGCTGGTTGAAATGCAGGCTGAATCCGGTGCTGCAGGTGCCATGCACGGCTCTCTGGAAACCGGCTCTCTCACCACCACCTACACCGCGTCTCAGGGTCTGCTGCTGATGGTGCCCCCCATGTTCCGTATGGGCGGTTCCATGCTCCCCGGTGTCATGCACGTATCCGCACGTACCGTAGGCACCCACGCTGTCTCCATTTTCGGTGACCACTCCGACGTTATGGCTTGCCGCCAGACCGGCTGGGCGCAGATGGCATCCGCATCCGTTCAGGAATGTATGGACATGGCAGCGGTTTCTCACCTGTCCGCAATCAAGGGATCCATCCCCTTCCAGCACTTCTTTGACGGCTTCCGTACCTCTCACGAGCTGCAGAAGATCGAAGTTCTGGATTATGAAGATCTGGCGGGGCTGCTGGACTGGGACGCAGTACAGAAGTTCCGTGACCACTCTCTGTCCACCGAACACCCCACCGTCCGCTCCACCGTTCAGAACGGCGATACCTTCTTCCAGCAGCGTGAAGCCTGCAACGGCGCATACGACGCTCTGCCCGGTATCGTTGAATACTACATGAACGAAATCAACAAGCTGACCGGCCGTGACTACAAGCTGTTCAACTACTACGGCGCACCCGATGCTGACCGCGTAGTTGTTGCCATGGGCTCCGTATGTGAAACTCTGGAAGAAGTGGTTGACTACCTGAACGCCAAGGGCGAAAAGGTCGGCATGATCAAGGTACACCTGTACCGTCCCTTCTCCATGAAGCACCTGATGGCTGCCATCCCCGCATCCGCAAAGTGCATCACCGTTCTGGACCGCACCAAGGAACCCGGCTCTCTGGGCGAACCTCTGTATCTGGACGTTTGCGCTGCGCTGATCGAAAACGGCTACACCGGCAAGGTTCTGGCAGGTCGTTACGGTCTGGCATCCAAGGACACCACCCCCGCTCAGATGAAGGCAGTTTACGACAACATGAACGGCGAACAGAAGAACCACTTCACCGTTGGCATCGTGGACGACGTGACCTTCCTGTCCCTGCCCGTGGGCGAAAACATCGTCACCGCAGGCCAGTCCATCATCTCCTGCAAGTTCTGGGGTCTGGGCTCCGACGGCACCGTTGGCGCAAACAAGAACTCTATCAAGATCATCGGCGACAACACCGACCAGTATGCACAGGCATACTTTGAATATGACTCCAAGAAGTCCGGCGGCGTAACCAAGTCTCACCTGCGCTTCGGTCACGAACCCATCCGCAGCACCTACTACGTCACCATGGCTGACTTCGTAGCCTGCCACAAGCAGTCCTACATCAAGAGCTTTGATATCGTTTCCGAAATCAAGCCCGGCGGCATCTTCCTGCTGAACACCGGCTGGAAGGGCGCAGAGTTGGAAGCACAGCTGCCCAACAAGGTCAAGCGCATCATCGCTGAGCGCGGCATTCAGTTCTACACCATCGACGCTACCGAAATCGCAGTGGAACTGGGTCTGGGCAACCGCACCAACACCGTTCTGCAGTCCGCATTCTTCAAGCTGTCCAACATCATGCCCATCGAAGAAGCTGTGGGCCACATGAAGGGCGCTATCGTGAAGTCCTACTCCAAGAAGGGCCAGAAGGTCGTTGACATGAACTGCGCAGCGGTTGACCGCGGTGTAGACGCCATCGTCAAGATCGACGTAAAGCCCGAATGGAAGAATCTGGTTGATGAAGCTCCCGAAAAGGACATGAGCCTGCCTCACTACGTCCGCGAAATCCTGCAGCCCATCAACAATCAGGCAGGCGACTCCCTGCCCGTCAGCGTATTCGTACCCTATGCAGACGGCGTTTGCCCCGCAGACACCTCCCAGTACGAAAAGCGCGGCATTGCAGTGGACGTTCCTCGCTGGATCCCCGAAAACTGCATCGGCTGCAACAAGTGCTCTCTGGTTTGCCCCCACGCAGCAATCCGTCCCTTCCTGCTGAACGAAGCTGAAGAAGCAGCAAAGCCCGAAGCATTCGTCACCAAGAAGGCCATCGGCAAGGGCTTCGAAGGTCTGACCTTCCGCGTACAGGTTGATCCTCTGGACTGCCAGGGCTGCAGCTCCTGTGCAAATGTATGTCCCGTTCCCAAGAAGGCTCTGGTCATGGAACCTCTGGAAAGCCAGCTCCACGAACAGGCAAACTGGGATCACGCACTGACCCTGTCCAAGAAGGCAAATCCCATGGACAAGTTCACCGTCAAGGGTTCTCAGTTCGAACAGCCTCTGTACGAATTCTGCGGCGCATGTGCAGGCTGCGGCGAAGCTCCCTACATGAAGCTTATGTCTCAGCTGTTCGGCGACCGTATGTATCTGGCAACCGCTACCGGCTGCGTACTGGTTGTTTCCGCATCCACTCCCGCATATCCCTTCCACATCAATGAAAACGGCAACGGCGTAGCCTCCTCCAACTCCCTGTTTGAAGACAACGCAGAATACTCTCTGGGTATGTGCCTGTCCGTAGAACAGATGCGCAATCAGGTAAAGACCCACGCGGAAGCTCTGGCAGCCGCCACCGGCGATGCGGCACTGAAGGCAGCTCTGGAAGCATGGCTGGCTGAAGGCGACATCGGCGATAAGACCCGCGCACTGTCCAACGCAGTTGTAGCTGCTCTGGAAGCAACCGACTGCAAGAGCGAGGACGTACAGTTCCTGCTGGCAAACAAGGACGCTCTGCCCAAGAAGACCATGTGGATGTACGGCGGCGACGGCTGGGCATACGACATCGGCTACGGCGGTCTGGACCACATCATGGCAAGCGGCGCTGACGTAAACATTCTGGTAGTT
Source organism: Oscillospiraceae bacterium (assembly GCA_017415945.1). The sequence continues at coordinate 1,174 of JAFQDR010000105.1, read as the reverse complement.
GACACCGAGGTTTACTCCAACACCGGCGGTCAGGCATCCAAGGCAACTCAGATCGGCGCAGTTGCACAGTTTGCAAACGCAGGTAAGGAAAGAGTCAAGAAGGATCTGGGCGCCATCGCCATGACCTACGGCGACGTTTACGTAGCACAGGTCGCAATGGGCGCAAACGAACAGCACCTGATCACCTGTCTGAAGGAAGCGGAAGCACACAAGGGCGTATCCATCATCATCGCATACGCACCCTGCATCAACCACGGTCTGAACAACGGCATGGGTCTGTCTCAGGCAGAAGAAAAGATGGCAACCGAATGCGGCTACTGGCCTCTGTGGCGTTATGTTCCCGCAAACATCGAAAAGGGCGAAAATCCCTTCATTCTGTCCAGCAAGGAACCCAACGGCAAGCTGCGTGAGTTCATGATGGGCGAAACCCGTTTCGCATCTTTGACCCGCACCTTCCCCGAAACCGCGGAAAGACTGTTTGCAGAAGCAGAAGTACAGTGCGAAAAGCGCTACGCAAAGTACAAGAAGCTGGCTGATCAGTAATATCATATCAATCAAAAAGGCACCCAATCGGGTGCCTTTTTGTGGATAAGTAAGCTATCTGTCATCTTAAACGTAGCAAAGGATCTCAAAGAAAGATAATATAGTAAGAGGCACTTCATTTGAAGTGCCTCTTTTCATATGTTCTATAATTCAAGGATGGTTGTTTACTTCTTTACGTTGTCCACGACCAGCTTGGACAGAGCGAACAGTGCGATGGCATTGGGGATAACCATGAGGTTGTTGAACATGTCAGCCAGTTCCCAAACCAGATCGTTGGAAGCCAGAGTGCCCAGGAATACGAATACCAGAGCGATTACGGTGAAGGGAACGATACCCTTCTTGCCGAACAGCCAGTTTGCGTTAATCTTTGCGAACATATTCCAGCTCAAAATGGTGGAGAATGCAAAGAACAGCAGGCAGACAGCTACGAACTTACCGCCCAGATTGCTGCCCATTACAGTGCCGAATGCAACCTGTGCCAGATTTGCCTTGGAAATGGTTTCGGGAATCACGCCGTTTGCCAGAACACCGTCAGCGGTGTACAGGGTGGAGATGATAACCAGTGCGTTCAAAGTCAGAACTACGAAGGTATCCATGAATACGCCGATCATCGCAACAACACCCTGATCGT
>JAFQDR010000104.1 GCA_017415945.1 Oscillospiraceae bacterium | reverse complement strand
CTGTTTAAGAACGAGACCCACAACCACCCCACCGAAATCGAACCCTTCGGCGGTGCTGCTACCTGTATCGGCGGCGCGATCCGTGACCCCCTGTCCGGCAGAAGCTATGTATACGCAGCAATGCGTGTCACCGGTGCAGCTGATCCTCTGGCACCCGTAGAAGAAACTCTGAAGGGTAAGCTGCCACAGCGTAAGATCGTTACCACCGCTGCTGCAGGTTACTCCTCTTACGGCAACCAGATCGGTCTGGCTACCGGTCAGGTCGACGAGCTGTATCACGCAGGCTATGCTGCAAAGCGCATGGAAATCGGCGCTGTTGTGGCTGCTGCTCCCGCTGAAAATGTACGCCGTGAACGTCCCGAGCCCGGCGACGTGATCCTGCTGCTGGGCGGCAGAACCGGTCGTGACGGCTGCGGCGGCGCAACCGGCTCCTCCAAGAGCCACACCGTGGAATCTCTGGAAACCTGCGGCGCAGAAGTTCAGAAGGGCAACGCTCCCGAAGAACGCAAGCTCCAGAGACTGTTCCGCCGTGGGGAAGCTACCAAGCTCATCAAGCGCTGCAACGACTTCGGCGCAGGCGGCGTATCCGTTTCCGTCGGCGAACTGTGCGACGGTCTGGACATCGACCTGAACGCAGTGCCCAAGAAGTACGACGGTTTGGACGGCACCGAGCTGGCCATCTCCGAATCTCAGGAACGTATGTCCGTTGTTGTGGAAGCAAAGGACGAAGCAGAATTCTGCCGTCTGGCTGCGGAAGAAAATCTGGAAGTGACCCGCATCGCTGTGGTTAAGGCCGACCGTCGTCTGACCATGACCTGGAACGGTGCTACCATCTGCGACATCTCCCGTGACTTCCTGGACACCAACGGTGCGGAAAAGCACATTACCGCTGCTCCCGCTGCGCCCGAAGCTTGGGCAAAGGAAATCCCCGCAGGCTTTGCGGCAGGCATGAATGCTCTGGCATCCGACCTGAACGTATGCTCCAAGCGCGGTCTGGGCGAACGCTTCGACTCCACTATCGGCGCAAACACCGTTTTGATGCCCTTCGGCGGCATTTACCAGCACACTCCCATTCAGGCAATGGTACACAAGGTCGCTGTGGAACAGCAGCACACCACTACCTGCTCCGTCATGAGCTGGGGCTACAATCCCTACATCGCAGAAAAGAGCCCCTACCACTCCGCATTCCTGGCAGTTGTGGAATCCGTAGCCAAGCTGGTGGCTACCGGCGCAAAGTTTGAGGATGTTTACCTGTCTCTGCAGGAATACTTCGAACGTCTGGGCTCCGACCCCAAGCGTTGGGGCAAGCCTCTGGCAGCACTGCTGGGTGCATTTATGGCGCAGAAGCAGCTGAAGATCGCAGCTATCGGCGGCAAGGACTCCATGTCCGGCAGCTTCGAACAGCTGGACGTTCCTCCCACTCTGGTAAGCTTTGCCATTACCACCGAGGATATTGACAATATTATTTCCAACGAATTTAAGGCACCCGGCCACAAGGTGGTTCTGGTGAAGCCCGAATACGATGCAGACGGTCTGCCTGTCATCGAATCTCTGGTCAAGGTATTCGACAAGGTATTCGAACTGACCTCCACCGGCAAGGCAGTTGCCGCATACACCCCCACCTACGGCGGCGCTGCGGAAGCAATCATGAAGATGTGCTTCGGCAATATGCTGGGCTTTAAGTTCGCCGACGTTTCCATGGATGAGCTCTTCGGCTACAACTACGGTTCCTTCATTCTGGAGCTGGACGACGGTGAGGAAGCGGAAGGCATCCTGCTGGGCGAAACCACCGAGGCACAGACTCTGGTATTCGGCGGCGAAAGCGTATGCCTGCAGGAGCTGCTGGCAGTTTACGAAGGTAAGCTGGAACCCATCTACCCCTGCAACATCCCCATGGAAGCAAAGGAAATTCCCGTATTCAACTACGAGGCAAGCTCCTACCCCGCACCTTCCATCAAGGTTGCAAAGCCCAAGGCCATCATCCCCGTATTCCCCGGCACCAACTGTGAATTCGATACCGCAAAGGCGCTGCGTGACGCAGGTGCCGATCCCGAAATCATCGTCATCAAGAACCTGACTGCCGATGCCATCACCGAAAGTGTAGACTACTTCGCTAAGGCAATTCAGCAGAGCCAGATCGTCTTCATCCCCGGCGGCTTCTCCGGCGGCGACGAACCCGACGGTTCCGCAAAGTTCATCACCGCATTCTTCCGCAACGCACAGATCAAGGACGCTGTCCACGATCTGCTGAAGAACCGTGACGGTCTCATGGGCGGTATCTGCAACGGCTTCCAGGCTCTGATCAAGCTGGGTCTGGTGCCCTACGGCGAAATCATCGATGCCGATGACAAGTGCCCCACTCTGACCTTCAACACCATCGGTCGTCACCAGTCCCGCATCGTGCGCACCCGCATCGCCTCCAACAAGAGCCCCTGGCTGTCCGCTACCAAGCCCGGCGATATCTACAACGTAGCCATCTCCCACGGCGAAGGCCGCTTCATTGCTCCCGAGGCTCTGATCCTGGATCTGGCAGAAAATGGTCAGATCGCGACCCAGTACGTTGGTCTTGACGGACTGCCCACCAATGGGGTAAACTACAATCCCAATAACTCCGCATTCGCAATCGAAGGCATCACATCTCCCGACGGCAGAGTCTTCGGTAAGATGGGTCACTCCGAACGTAAGGGCTACGGTATGTACAAGAACGTACCCGGCGAATACGATATGAAGATGTTTGAATCCGCTGTGAAGTATTTCAAGTAATTTGACAAGGAGAGGAAATCAAAATGGCAATTTTTTACAACGAACCTTCCCGCACCTTTAACGAATACCTGCTGATTCCCGGCTACACCGGGGAAGACTGCATCCCCGCAAACGTTGACCTGAGAACTCCCCTGGTCAAGTTCAAGAAGGGCGAAGAACCCGCAATCACCCTGAATATCCCCATGATCTCCGCTATCATGCAGTCCGGTTCCAACGATACTCTGGCAATTGCTCTGGCTAAGGAAGGCGGCATGTCCTTCATTTACGGCTCCCAGACCATCGAAGATCAGGCTGCCATGGTCGCTCGCGTTAAGAACTACAAGTCCGGTTTCGTAGTATCCGCTTCCAACGTTACCCCCGACCACACTCTGGCTGACATTCTGAACCTGAAGGCACGCAACGGCTTCTCCACCGTAGCTGTTACCGAAGACGGCTCTCCCAACGGCAAGCTGCTGGGTCTGGTTACCAGCCGTGACTACCGCGTCAGCCGCATGAGCACCGATCTGAAGGTCTCCGAATTCATGACCCCCATTGAAAAGCTGGTCACCGCTCCCGCAGGCACCACCCTGAAGGAAGCAAACGACATCATTTGGGATCACAAGCTGAACGCACTGCCCATCGTTGACAATGCAGGCTGCCTGATGTACTTCGTATTCCGCAAGGACTATGCAAGCCACAAGGAAAACCCCAACGAAATGCTGGACGAGCACAAGCGCTACATGGTCGGCGCAGGCATCAACTCCCGTGACTACGCAGAACGTATCCCCGCTCTGCTGGCAGCAGGCGTTGACGTAGTCTGCATCGACTCCTCCGAAGGCTTCACCATTTGGCAGCAGCGCACCATCGAATGGGTACGCGAGCACTACGGCGACACCGTAAAGATCGGCGCAGGCAACGTAGTTGACCGTGACGGCTTCCGCTTCCTGGCAAACGCAGGTGCTGACTTTGTAAAGGTCGGTATCGGCGGCGGCTCCATCTGCATCACCCGTGAAACCAAGGGCATCGGCCGCGGTCAGGCTTCCGCTCTGATCGAGGTTGCTGCAGCTCGTGACGAATACTTCAAGGAAACCGGCGTATACGTTCCCATCTGCTCCGACGGCGGCATCGTACACGACCACCACATGACTCTGGCTCTGGCTATGGGCGCAGACTTCCTGATGCTGGGGCGTTACTTCGCTCGTTTCGACGAATCTCCCACTCCCAAGCTGATGGTCAACGGCCAGTACGTAAAGGAATACTGGGGCGAAGGCTCCAACCGCGCACGCAACTGGCAGCGCTATGACCTGGGCGGCAAGACCAACCTGATGTTCGAAGAAGGTGTTGACTCCTACGTTACCTACGCAGGCAGCCTCCACGAGAACGTAGAAAAGTCCCTGTACAAGGTCAAGAGCACCATGTGCAACTGCGGCGTGACCACCATTCCCGATCTGCAGAGAGAAGCAAAGCTGACTGTTGTTTCCTCCACCTCCATCGTAGAAGGCGGCTACCACGACGTAACCCTGCGCACCACCAACCCCGTAAAGTAAAAATCCCTTTCATAAATATCCCCACGCTCAACATCGGGCGTGGGGAATTTTACTTGAGGGAATCAGTAAGAGTGAAAAAGTAGGGGCGAACTGTGTTCGCCCGAATCCGCTGTCGGTATGAAACGAAAACTTAACTTCTTTGTTCTACGTTTTGCTATTATCGCAGGCGATAGAACAAAGCAGATAAGTGTTGTTATGTATAAAGACAAGAGAAATATTGTGTTTACTTTACTTTAATATTTCTGCGTGCTAAAATTAAAGTTGTTATTGGATGATATTTAAGATTGGTGGCGTATTTATATTGTTAGATAACATACTTCGTGATATTACTAAAGCAAAGCAACATGGTGCGTATCTTTCTGCGTTGGCAATAGCGCTTACTTTACCCAATATACTAAGTAATATCGAATACGAAAAACGAACAGGTAGGACAGAATATATTGAATGGTTCGATACATGGGTATATAAGTTTTATAAACAACCTATTTCGGAAAATCAATCAATAAATAAAGGCGTTGCCGCTACGAACTTCGACGGTAAAATGTGTTACGCATTACGTTGCTCCGTACTACACGCCGGCAATACAGACTTAGATGATAGAGAAAGAAATGTCGAATGTTTTGAACTGTGTGTGTCAGATGTATCTGCACATTGCGGGGATACATTTGTTTGTGGAACAACGGAGAATGATACGAAGGGCGCATATATTTCTTTGAATGTGAAGGGTTTAATTGATTCCATTATACAAGGAGCAAATGAATACATATCTCAGAATAGAGATAAATTTCCTGAAAATGGAGATTATGATGACGTAAAAATGTTTGGAAGCATAAAGATTATAAATAACAAAGAACAATAGTGTTATCTAATTTGAAGATGAGACTATAAAATGATTGAAGAAGGGGAAGTGGCATGAAAAAATTTATTTTTTGTACAATAATAGTTATCATGGCAGTCATGTGTGGTTGTTCCCCTGTGAACAAAAATGATGATGAGGTGGGTCTGCAAGCAGAACTTTTTTGTGAAGGTCAGCAAGATGCAGTATTAGAAATAAAAGAAGCAGCGGACTATGATGATCATATCTACATAGATATCGAACAGTTAGAAGATATTCTAAGAGTTCAATTTGGTGATGAGGCGGATGAAATCAGAGATATGATAATATATCATCCAGATCTTAAACACTATTCAACGGGAGAAATCGTTGGGCAAATTATGACGGGATTATCCTGTGATTATTGTGATGAAGCGTTTTATTCTGATGTTCATTCTTCGGACGGCGAATATAATGATAAACAGCAACTGAATAATGTCGATTTTGATTATCTAGAAGAAATTCCTATTTACGATGGTGGAAACTACGATAAAGAACTGTGTTTTTCCGGTGATTGCCAAAATATAGTTGATGAATACGGGAAATACTGTCAGGAACATGTGTGCTTGAAAACTGGTTGTACTATGGAAAGATTATTTTCCTCAAATTATTGTATTTTACATGCGTGCAACACATTCGGGTGTGAAAATCCACAAAGTGGATATGGTTCGTACTGTGCAGAGCATACTTGTCAAAAGCAAGGTTGTATTTTTGAGAAATCTACATTGTCCGAGTATTGTAGTTCTCACCAATGCTCATCGGTTGGGTGTGAAAATTCTCGGACGGATTATGGCTTTTATTGTAGCGAACACGAATGCGCCAAATCTGGTTGCACTTCCGAACGAGGGATTATGTCGGATTATTGCTATTTTCACGAAGAAGAGGAATATGAAAGTTCTTACTGGAGTGAAGAAAAGTGTTCAAAATTCGGATGCGATTCTCCTAAAGCGATAATGTCAGATTATTGTTTGCTACACAAAATAGACTAATGGTGTATGTAGCATGCAAATGAAAAGCAGAGAGTATTTTAAATGATGGATGTCACACTAAAGGGAGCTTGCTTCCGTAACTGGCGCACTCATATTAAAAAACGCGTGAGGTTTATTCCTCACGCGTTTCGTTTATTTCAGCGCTTCGTAGATCGCCATGGTCTGCTGTTCGTTGTTTGTGCCCAGCAGATATGTGGTATCTTCCGTTTCCACCAGCACAAAGGGCGGAGCCATAGGATTCAGGCAAAGCTTTAGCTTGCCATAGTCCTTGCTGCTGAAATTACCCCCCAGCAGCTCGGGCAGTCCCGTACCTGCCACGCGTGCAACGGGTGGCAGCTCCTGCAGCAGCTCGATGCTGACCACATCGGCGGCGGAAATCTCGTATTCGTGCATTCCGCCCTCGATGAAAACGCTGTCTGTGCGGATATCGGTGTGGATGTCGGTGTCGCCGATTACCAGACCCCACAGAGGCAGGGTCACCAGCAACACTGCCAACGCGCCGAACAGCAGCTTCCCTGCGGGCTTTGCCAGATTCACAGTGGTGTTGGTGCCCACTCGCTCGTTGATGATCAGTCGGTCATCGTTGGGGTTGTAGTAAAACAGACCATAGGGCCACTTGTCGTCGTCATCTACATAGAAGTCTCTGCCGCTGTCTGCGGTGAGGGTCTCCTGCAGCCTTCTGGTGCGGAACTCAATGTGCAGGCTGCAGCCCACGATCACCAGCATAAACATTACCATGCCGACGGTCATGGCGGTGGGGGAATAGGAGCAGAACGCGGCGAACCAGTTCAGTGCTGTCATGGAGTAGGCACACAGCAGCCAGATTTTGCCCCACTGACAGCGGCGGATACGGGTCAGTGCGGCGGTGACGGTGGTGTTGCCGTCTGCCATTTCCGCCTTGTTGCGGTACAGATACCGATACCCCAGCCAGCACAGTACCACAATCAGAGCATCCGTTAGGTACATAAACCAAAAGCTGCGTCCGAATGCCATGGGCACCAGTGCAAGCACAAGGGCGGGGGCGAATGCCCAAGGGGAGAGCCAATTTTCCTGAGGCAGTGCGGACAGATCTACGATGACGGTGTCCGCTGCGGAGGGCTTTCTCCAGCCGTGCTCTGCCTTGATGCGCTTTAGATCCCGATTGCAGGTAATATAAGGGATGTAGGGAAGCAGTACAGCGGCGGTCATCCACACAAACCACAGGGAAAAGCTCATGGAGAACTTCAGAAAAATCCCGGGGATGCACAGCAGCATCAGGACGACACACAGGATGCGTTCCTCCTTCTTGAAACGCTCCAGTCGTGCCAGTACTTCGGGATGCCGTCTGCCCTCGAAGGGGAAGGTGACTCCCACGGCAATGTTCTTTTTGAATTTGGTTTCATTATGAAGAATGGCACAGATCATAACGGGCATCCAGCACAGGCTTAGCCATAAAATTGCATTTCCGATCATGCTTCCGCCTCCTCATACAGCTTCTCCACCAAATCGTGGAGCTCGGTTTTCGTCATGCCTGCCAGCCGCAGCTCATGAATGTGCAGCCGCAGTGCGCTGATGGTTTCTTCCTTTACAGCAGGGGTGTTGGCTTGTGCTGCCACCACCGCACCCTTTCTGCGGTCGGTGACGATATAGCCCTCCTGCTTCAGCAGGTTATATGCCTTGCTGACGGTCATGGCGTTGATGCCGCTTTCCTCCGCCAAGGCACGGACGGTGGGGAGCTTATCCCCGGATTTTAGCTTACCCGAACCAATGCCGATGACGATTTGGTTCCGCAGCTGCTGATAAATGGGAACGTCGCTTGAAAAATCCAATTGCAAAATCATCTTGACATTACCTCTTTGTATTATATATAATAATACAAAACATACAAAAAGTCAAGGAGGCTGTGTGTATGAAACAAGAGAGTATTGTCGTTGGAGCGAATACCAAATACCCCCTCAAGGGACTGCTGACCCTGCCCGATGCCGGGCATAAGCCCGTGCCCGCCGTGGTGTTTGTTCATGGCTCCGGCAGCAGCAATATGGACGAAAAGGTGGGAAAGCTGACCCCATTTAAGGATCTGGCGGAGGGGCTGGCCAAGCATGGGATTGCATCGGTGCGATATGATAAACGGTCTTTTGCCCATGGCTTCAAGATGGTGCGAGAAAAGAAGCCCATCACCGTCAAGGAAGAAACCATTGAGGATGCGGTTCTGGCTGCCGAATTACTCCGAAAGGATGCTCGCATTGATTCTGAGAATATCTTCATTGTGGGTCACAGTATGGGGGCTATGCTGGCACCCCGCATTGATGCAGAGGGCGGCAGCTTTAAGGGGTTAATCCTCATGGCGGGCTCTCCTCGCACGCTGGAGCAAATCATGCTTGGGCAAAATGCGGATATGCTGGCAGCAAGCAAGGGGCTGATGCGTTGGATCATGAAAAAGCAGGTGGCAAAGTTCGAAAAGCTGTTCGATGGAATGTACGAACTGACCGATGAGGAAGCCAAGAAAGTAAAGATGGGCGGCGGCACGACCCTCTATTATTTCAAGGAAATGGGCGAGCAGCCCGCGTCCGACTATCTGACAAAGTCGGAAAAGCCTATGCTCATTATGCAGGGCAGCGAGGATTTCCAAGCCAAGGCAGATACCGATTTTACAGGGTATCAAACTCTGCTGCAGGGCAGAGCCAATGTGACCTTCAAGATGCATGAGGGCTTGAACCATTGCTTTGTGCCTTCTGTCTGCGGGGATATCACGAAGGTCAAGAAGGAATACAATGTAGAACGTCACATTGGCGAGGATGTGATCGCCGACATTGCAAATTGGATATGGGAGCAATGCCTGTGAGATTTTGAACATTCGGTAAACGAATGGATAATCTCGTTGACAATGCATAATCAATGTGATATCATTTAGATATCAAAGAAAAAGGAGTGATGGTTGTGGAAGAACGGAAGCTGATCCACGACGAGATCGTATTAAAGGGTAAAAACGGCATTGTAATGCTGCTGATGATTATTCTCGGGATGTTTGGCGGTATAGCTGTGATAGTCGGCGGCGGGATACTGCTGGATTTCTCACTGTTCGGAGTTGCGGTAATGATTCTTGGTATCCTGCTGCTGTTGGGGTTCTGCATCATGCTGGCAGGTCTGAAAATCATCAAGCCCAATGAAGCTCTGGTGCTGACCCTGTTCGGTAAGTACTACGGTACTTTGCGTGAACCCGGTTTCTTCTATGTCAATCCCTTCGCCTCTGCCATCAACCCCACCATGGAGGGCAAGGCTGCGGAGGCTGCCATCAATGAAGAAGCAGCAAAGGGCAATATTGTGCTGAAGGCACCTAAGAAGGACTCCGCATCGGGTAAGCGACTGAGCATGAAGGCTCTGACCCTGAACAACGGCAAGCAGAAGATCAACGACCTGCTGGGCAATCCCATTGAGATCGGCGTAGTGGTTATTTGGCGTGTGGCCAACACCGCAAAGGCAGTGTTCAATGTGGACGACTACATGGAATATCTGTCCATCCAGACCGATTCCGCTCTGCGCAATATCGTGGCATTGTACCCCTATGACATTGCAGGAGAGGGTGAGGACGAGCAGAGCCTTCGCGGCAGCAGCAAAAAGGTTGCCGACGAGCTGAAGGCGGAGATTCAGAATAAGGTGGAAATTGCGGGTCTGGAAATTCTGGAGGCACGCATCACACATCTGGCATATGCCCCCGAAATCGCAGCCGCTATGCTGCAGCGTCAGCAGGCATCCGCCATCATCGACGCAAGAAAGATGATCGTAGATGGTGCTGTGGGCATGGTGGAAATGGCTCTGGAACGACTGAACGAGAACAATGTAGTGGAATTGGACGAGGAGCGTAAGGCCGCAATGGTGTCCAATTTGCTGGTGGTTCTGTGCGGCAGCAAGGACGCGCAGCCCATCGTCAACAGCGGCAGCATTTATTAAAGAGATGAACAAGAAAATGATTGCGCCCATTGTGGTAGCAATTCTACTGATCGTGTATTTTGTGGTGCATGCGGTGGTACTGCTTTCCATCCCCTATGCACCGATGGTTTTCAAAATCATAGGCGCGGTGATTCCGCTGATTGGAGCGGGGTACGCCCTGTGGGTAGCCAAGGAACGAATCGACGAAATCAAAGGAGGAGAAGAAGATGATCTTAGTCAATACTGATTACATCGCAGGCAAGGAACTGGAAATGCTGGGTCTGGTCAAGGGCAGCACCATCCAGTCCGTGAACGTAGGTAAGGACATTGGTCAGGCCTTCAAGGGTCTGGTAGGCGGCGAAATGAAGTCCTACAACGAAATGATGAACAACGCTCGTGCTTTGGCAACCAAGCGCATGGTACAGGAAGCGGAAGCCCTGGGCGCGGATGCCATCGTCAACATCCGCTATTCCTCCGCCTCCGTGATGCAGTCTGCCGCGGAAGTCATGGCATACGGAACGGCTGTGAAGTTTAAGTAAAATCACAGCATTGGAATGATCGGAAATCCACGGCAAGGAAAGGAGGGGAACTGTTGACCGAAAAAGAAAAAGCGAAAAAGCAGGTTCCCCTGCGCATCTCCGCAGCCCTGTGGAACGATTTGCAGCAGTGGGCGGAGGATGATTTCCGCTCCATCAACGGGCAGATCGAATGGCTGCTGACGGAATGTGTGAAGCAGCATAAGAAGAACGGCGGCAGCGTACCGAAGGATCTGTAAAGACAAAGCACCTTGGAAATCCAAGGTGCTGAGTCTGTCAAAATACTCCTTTGGAGCATTTTGACAGAGATGCCCCCGCTTGTGCGATGGGCCGGCAGGTCTGCTGCGCGCATAATTTGTCCGCATTCTGCGAACAAATTCCACACTTGCAGACCTATTTGTATTTTTCG
>JAFQDR010000015.1 GCA_017415945.1 Oscillospiraceae bacterium | reverse complement strand
CCGCCGTGGTCGTCCATATAAAGAAAAACTGACACCGGACCGTCCCCTGATTACCGGACAGCGTGTCATTGACACCATGTTCCCTATTGCAAAGGGCGGTGTGGCAGCCGTTCCGGGACCATTCGGATCCGGAAAGACCGTGGTGCAGCACCAGCTGGTCAAGTGGGCTGACGCAGACCTGGTAGTCTATATCGGCTGCGGTGAACGCGGAAATGAAATGACCGACGTACTGATGGAATTCCCCGAACTGAACGACCCCAGAAACGGCGAACCTCTGATGAAGAGAACCATTCTGATCGCAAACACTTCCGACATGCCCGTTGCGGCTCGTGAAGCTTCCATCTACACCGGTATCACCATTGCGGAATACTTCCGTGACATGGGTTACGACGTAGCGGTTCTGGCTGACTCCACTTCCCGCTGGGCGGAAGCTCTCCGTGAAATGTCCGGTCGTCTGGAAGAAATGCCCGGTGAAGAAGGCTATCCCGCATATTTGGCATCCCGTATCGCACAGTTCTACGAACGTGCAGGCGTTGTCCAGTGTCTGGGCGGCGACGAACGCAAGGGCTCCGTTACCGCGATCGGTGCGGTATCTCCTCCCGGCGGTGACATTTCCGAACCCGTTTCTCAGGCTACCATGCGTATCGTAAAGGTATTCTGGTCTCTGGACTCCTCTCTGGCATACGCTCGTCACTTCCCCGCAATCAACTGGCTGAACTCCTACTCTCTGTATGATGATACTCTGTCCGGCTGGTACAATGAGCAGTTTGGTCCCAAGTACATGGAAAACCGTGCAAAGGCTATGAACCTGCTGCAGGTGGAAGACGAACTGAACGAAATCGTACGTCTGGTCGGTGTTGACGCACTGAGCGCTAACGAACGTCTGACTCTGGAAACCGCAAAGTCCATCCGCGAAGACTTCCTGCAGCAGAACGCGTTCGTTGACGAAGACGCATATTCTTCCTACGCAAAGCAGTTTAAGCTGCTGGATACCATTCTGTACTTCGACGAGCTGGGCCGTGAAGCTCTGGCAGAGGGCGTTGACATGAACGCACTGTTCAAGCTGCCCGCAAGAGAAAAGCTGGGCTACGCAAAGATGACCGATCCCGACAAGTTCGAAGCAGAATATGCGCAGATCCAGGCTGAAATGAAGGCCCAGATCGCAGCGCTGAACAGGGGAGGTAACGAAGAATGATCAAGGAATATAAGACAATCAGACAGGTTGCCAACCCTCTGATGGTTGTTGAAGGCGTTGAAGGCGTTACCTTCGACGAACTGGTAGAAATCGAACTGCCCTCCGGCGAAAAGCGCCGCGGTAAGGTTCTGGAAGTAAACGGCAGCAAGGCAGTTGTTCAGCTGTTCGAACTGGCACAGGGCATCAATCTGGCAAACTCCAAGGTTCGCTTCCTGGGTCACCCCCTGCAGCTGGCTGTTTCCGAAGATATGCTGGGCCGCGTTTTCAACGGTATGGGTCAGCCCATCGACGGCGGTCCCGATATTCTGGCTGAAGCACATCTGGACATCAACGGCCTGCCCATGAACCCCGCAGCTCGTGCATACCCCGCAGAATTCATCCAGACCGGCGTTTCCGCAATTGACGGTCTGAACACTCTGGTTCGTGGCCAGAAGCTGCCCATCTTCTCCGGCTCCGGTCTGCCCCACGCACAGCTGGCAGCGCAGATCGCTCGTCAGGCAAAGGTTCTGGGTGACAACGAAACCTTCGCGGTAGTTTTCGCGGCAATCGGTATCACCTTCGAAGAATCCGAATTCTTCATCCGTGACTTCCGTGCAACCGGCGCTATTGACCGTACCGTTGTTTTCTCCAATCTGGCAAACGACCCTGCGGTTGAACGTATCGCAACTCCCCGTATGGCTCTGACCTGTGCAGAATATCTGGCATTTGAAAAGGGCATGCAGGTTCTGGTCATTCTGACCGATATTACCAACTACGCGGAAGCTCTCCGTGAGGTTTCCGCTGCAAAGAAGGAAGTTCCCGGCCGTCGCGGTTACCCCGGCTACATGTACTCCGACCTTGCAACTCTGTACGAACGTGCAGGCCGCCGTCAGGGCAAGAGTGGCTCCATCACCATGATCCCCATTCTGACCATGCCCGAAGACGACAAGACCCATCCCATTCCCGACTTGACCGGTTACATTACCGAAGGTCAGATCATTCTGTCCCGTGAGCTGTACCGCAAGGGCCTGATGCCCCCCGTGGACGTTCTGCCTTCTCTGAGCCGTCTGAAGGATAAGGGTATCGGCGAAGGCAAGACCCGTGAAGACCACGCAGGTACCATGAACCAGCTGTTCGCTGCATACTCCCGCGGCAAGGACGCAAAGGAACTGATGACCATTCTGGGTGAATCCGCACTGTCCGAAGACGACAGACAGTTCGCAAAGTTTGCGGATGCATTCGAACAGACCTACGTTTCTCAGGGCAACACCACCGACCGCTCCATTATCGAAACTCTGGAGATCGGCTGGGATCTGCTGAAGATGCTGCCCAGAACTGAACTGAAGCGTATCAAGCCCGAAATGATCGAAAAGTATATGCCCAAGGACTAAGCGCATCATCGTATAACATTTGAGGTGATTCTATGGCAAATGCCGTCATTACACCGACTCGTATGGTGCTCAATCAGTACAAAAAGAGACTGAAGACAGCACGTAAGGGTCACAAGTTAATGAAAGACAAATGCGACGAACTGATGCGACAGTTTATGGAGATCGTTCGACTGAATAAGGAGCTGCGTCTCAAGGTGGAAAAAGGCCTCACCGAAGCCTTTGCATCTCTGACGGTTGCAAGCGCCATCATGTCTCCCGAAATGCTGGAGCAGGCACTGCTGTACCCCCGTCAGACTGTTGACCTGACCATGAAGTACAAGAACGTAATGAGCGTTAATGTACCTCAGTACAAGTTCACCACCAAGAACGACGATCCTAGCGAAATCTATCCCTACGGTTTTGCAATGACCTCCGGCGAGCTGGACGATGCTCTGGCAAAGCTGGCAGAGGTGTTCGCGGATATGCTGGAGCTGGCACAGATCGAAAAGACTATGCAGCTGCTGGCAGCGGAAATCGAAAAGACCCGCCGCCGCGTAAACGCACTGGAGTACGTTATGATCCCCGAAATGGAGGATGCGATCCGCTACATTACCATGAAGCTGGAAGAAAACGACAACTCCACCAAGGTTCGTCTGCTGAAGGTAAAGGAAATGGTTCTGGAACAGGCCCACGACTGTACTTAATTGAACAAAACAAAAATCCCACTTCTGACGAGGTGGGATTTTTCAGTTCGTACGGACAATGGTACGTTAACGGAATTGCGGAGGTGAATATGACCCAAAGCTATGCTATAATAAAATTATCTTAAACCCTGTAACGAATGGGATCGCAAAAGACACTGATATGGTGAAAGGGGGGAGCGGCATGAAGGAATTGGCGGAGGAGCTGTTTCACCGATACTACAAGGATGTGTATATCTATCTGTACAGTCTGTGCCGTGATGCCGCTCTTGCGGAGGACCTGACCTCGGAGGTGTTTTTGGAGGTCATTCGTTCTGTTGGCAGCTTCCGTGGGGAATCGGATGTGAAAACCTGGCTGTTTTCCATAGCCAGACATCGATGGTACGGACATCTCCGCAGAAAGAAACGGCAGCCTCCCACGGAAAGCATAGAGGCATATTTGGACTTGGGTGTGCTTGATGTACATAGCCATGAGGAGCCTGCGCAGATCATTGAGCAGCTGCTGCAGGGGGAGTCGGCGCTGACCCGCAATGTGGTGAGGATGCGGCTGGAAGGCTACTCATATTACGAGATCGGGGCCCGATACGGGATCTCCGAGAGCTCTGCCCGTGTGGTATTTTTCAGAGCGAAGGCAAAGCTCAAACAGCAATTGGAAAAGGAGGGACTGTGAATCATGGAAATTACCTGTGATATGTGTATGGACTTGATGCCCTTGGTCCATGACGGGGTGGCCAGTGCCGACAGTGTGGCTGCGGTGGAGGCCCACATTGCAGGCTGCGCCCATTGCCGCGCATTGTATGAGGGGCAGCTGCCTCAGCTCAATCAGAGCGATAAACTCATAGATGAGCTGCGGAAAAAGCTTCGATTCTTTCTGACCATGGTCCTTGCCTTCGGTGTGCTGTACGGGGTGAGTCTGACTGCGGGAGAGGGGCTGTTTTTGAACGCTGTTGTCATGCCGATCATCGGTGCGGTGGGGTATTATCTGCTGGGAGGGAAGGCTGTTTATCAAGTACCCCTCTTGATCTTGGTGACCCATTTTGTGACCAACACCTTTGGACTCATACGGGGTGTGGAGCATTTGGATTTTTTGACTCTGCTCATGTGGTGCGGGCTGTATTCACTGTTTGCGCTGATGGGTGTGGTCATTGCGGGACTGCTGCATTTTGCTTTGGGAAAGGAGGAGCCCTATGAAAAATAAAGGCTTGCGCATCATTGCCTTGGTGCTGGCTTTGGTCATGATCGGCGGACTGTGCTTCGTTGCCAATGCACTGAACGGCAACCCTGTATCCGCGCTGCTGGCGAAGCGTACCGCAAAGGCGTATTTGGAGGAACGGTTTTCCCACACGGATTACTATATTGAAAGCATTGGCTATAACTTTAAGGATGGCAACTATTACGCCCACATCCGCTCCGAAAGCAGTATCGACACCCAATTCAGTCTATACATTACCATGCTGGGGCAGCTGCGGTATGACACCTACGACAGTGTCACCGATGGCTTTGTGACTGCTCAGCGACTGGATATGGAATATCGCGACTTGGCGGATACCGTATTGGAGGCACCCGACTATCCCTACAAGGAGGAGATCGGATGGGGCTTTGGCAGCTTGGAGATCTATCCTCCCGAGGCTTTTGTCCATGCTGAGGAAAACGAGGTGCCCGACTATGCCATAGACCAAAGTACCTTGGTGATAGACAAAATCTATGACATTCGGGAGCTTGGGCGGCAGGCAGGGCGGCTGACTATCTACGTGGACAGCGAAACGGTGACGGCGGAACGGGCTGCGGAGATCATGCTGGATATTAAGGAACGATTTGACGAAGGGGGCATCCCCTTCAAAGCCATGGACTTCGTACTGCAATACCCAAGACCGGATGAAGGGATGCGCCCCGACGGGGACGTGCGGGTGAGGGATTTCCCCTATGCGTCCATATACGAGGCGGATCTGGCCCAACGCATTATGGAAGCGGATGAGAAATTGGATGCCTATTACGCAGAGCTTGATGCCAAATACAAATAGAAAAACGACCTGATTGTTCAGGTCGTTTTTTCGTTGGGGCGTTTTACCATATGGTAGATGATCAGGGTCACGGCCACCACGGCGGCGAGGCTCAGCGCCATGACGGAATAGGCGAGGGGGGCTTGGTTGCTGTGCCGCTGCACATAATACTCCATGTACCCTGTCAGCGCCAGCAGGAGGGAAATGACAGACCATGCCAACAGATTCCAAACCCGCAGTCTGTGTTTTTTCACAAAGCGAACCGACACCGCTGCAATGATCAGCACCACCGTCAGTCCACAGCTTACCTGCACGATGCTGATAAAGCCGTTGCTGCGGAAGGTGACAGAGTCGTATCGGGTGCTGTCCAGCAGGATTTGCGCGGCGCAGTAGCACAGCAGGAACAGCAGTGTGATGTCTCCGTTTTTGCGGTGTGCATCCCGTTTGCGGGAATACAGTGCCAGTGCGGCTGTGATGAGGGCGGTGACCATGGCCTGCAGCAGGAAGGTAGCAAGACGGTACTCCGTGACACCGGAGACTCCATTGACCACGGGGCAGATCCAAGGGAGACTGCGGAGAGTGTGGATGATCTCCCCTCGGGCAGAAGCATTGAACAGGGAGGACAGTCTGCCCACCGAGATTGCGGCACCTCCCGCAAGGCACATACAGTCCAGCATTTGGGGGGTATCTTTGTGAAGCCCCAGCTTGCGGGTGAGCTCTGCGGCCAAGGGACATCCGAGAAATGCCCCCAACAGCACAAAGCTTCCCGTGCTGTAGTCAGTCAGCGCCGTCCACAGACTGCTGCAGCTCTCGGGGAAGGCGTACCAATACAGCAGCCTTGACAGCACAAGAGACAGCCCCAGCCCTATGGGGACGGCGGCGAGGCCTGCGGCAGGGGTCTCACTTTTGCGGAGATACAGGGACAGGAAGCCGCAAATGGCGGCGGTCACCGCAAGTACGATCACAAGGCGGCTGCCGTACAAAATACCGCCGTCGTAGATCAAGGCAATTCGTTCCATGCTATGCACCTCCTGTGCTGCCCTGCATGAGACCGATCAGCTGCTCGGTGGGCTGAATGCGCCAAGCTCCGCCGTGTCCTGTGAGCTGCAGGGTGATGCTATGGGTGCGGGTATAGTCGCCGCCGTCGATCATACGGGCTGCGGCTTCGGCACGGTCGGAGGGGTATCGCTGCAGATCGCTGATCAAGCGGGGAAGATCCAGTGCGGTTACGGTCACATTCCGATACACACCGTAGTCATCGGCGTAGCAGCTGCCGTGGAATTGATAGGACAGTGTGTCCCAATGCGCCTCCCACAGGGTTTGGGTCAGCCCATCGGAGAAGGGCACTTGGGGAGCCGATAGGGGGCTGCCGTTCAGCATGGCTTCCGCCGTGTGGAGATCGCCGCTGCAAAGGGCGGACATGAACCGCTCCGTTTGGGCATCGGCTGCCCCAATGGCGGCATCGGAGACGAAGGGGGCGTTGCTCAGGACAAGCGCCGCCAGCACCGCTGCGGATAACAGCAGCACTGACAGAAGCGCAAACAGCTTGGACAATACAGTCTTCATGGTGTGCCTCGCTGTTCTGCCCCTGCGGCGGTGGCGAAGTAGATGATATCGCTGATCTCTCGCTGTGCGCCGTAGCTGACGGTGTTGATGAGCTTGTCGCCGAAGACGATGGAGGCGGTTTGTCCGCCATCCAGTGCGTAGGCGGTGGGGATGCCCAGTGCCTTAAGGTTCTCTGCAAATTGGGAAACCGTGTGCAGCCGATAGTCGGGTGCCTCGTGGTTGGCGCACACCAGTACATAGTGGAGGCTGTCCATTTGGCACAGTGCCGCACGGGGGAACTCTGCGTTGATCTCCCCTGAGTTGTAGTAGAGGGGCACGGTGTTGAAGCCCTCCAACAGCATGACGGGGCCGAAGCAAAGGCTGAAGCGTACATTGTTTTCGTCTACGTAATTCTGCACCTCTGCTTTGCCGTCTATATCTCGGGCGAAGGTGAACAGCAGGTCGCCATTGTCGTCGATGTAGCAGGTGTCCAGCAGCTGCCCGTTGGCACGGTGGACGGTGCCCTCGTTGACCACGATCCCGAAGCTGCGGTAGCTGTAATAGTCTCCCGAGGCTGCGGTGACCGCATTGACGGAGGCGGCCATTTCGGTGGTGGTGTGGAGGATGCCGCTGTTGTATTTCCCCTCGGCGTAGAAGCGGCGGAGCTGGGAGGGGTGAGCGATTTTGACCTCGGAGAAGGTATAGGTGCAGCCCTCCACGGACTGCTTCCAAGTGACGGCGAAAATGGTGTCGTCCAAGTAGTATTGGATATCGGTGCCGCTTTTGATGGGGGTGTCGGCGGTGAACAGGGGAGAGGTGATGCCGTGGAGCTCTGCGGCGGCGCTGAGGATGTCAGCCATTTCCGCGGGGGAGGCTGCGGTGCCGAAGCAGTTGGGATCGGGTCTGGGCGCGATGAGGTCGCTGTCCCGCAGTGCGGGGGTGTAGTGGGCATCCCTGCTGTCGTTCAGCAGCGCGTTCACTGTATGGGAAAAGACCTCACCGGTGTCACCCATCACCACGGGGGAGGGGGCGTTGCCGTCGGTGTGCAGAAGCCCCGAGAGCATTGCCACGGTCAGTATACCGCTTGCGGCTGCAATGAGAGCGGTTCGCATATTCTGTTTGCGGTTTGTGCGCTTCACGCCGATACCCCTCCTTTTGGTTGGATTCTAATACCATATCATACCAGAAATGAGGGAACGGTTCAACCGCTTGTGTGATGGATCGGACAACACCGTAGGGACCGCCGGTATGACAGCAAAGTTTGAGATGTCGTCACGACGGTACGGCGTGCTGCGGCGGGAGGAATCCCCCCGTCTCGCCATGTGGGATGGTACGTTTATCTGCCGTCCTCGTAGGGCGGCCGCTTGCGGGTGTCCACACCGCCGCACCGAGATATACCTCCCTTGTAGGGGCGGATATCATCCGCCTCAAATGTTCAATCCAACTGCGCAGCTGCGGGCAGCTAATAGCTGCCCCTACGGGATGGTACGTATAACCGCCTTCCCTCGTAGGGCGGTCGCTTGCTGCCGCCGCTTTCCACCACCGTACGGAAATCCTCCGCCCTTGTAGGGACCGTCGTCCTCGACGGTCCGTTTACACCGCAGTCGAAGTATCTGCGATTTTCTGTCCATAGGCATTTTACCCACTGCGCCACGGAGCGTCGGGGACGACGCTCCCTACGGGATGGTACGTATAACCGCCTTCCCTCGTAGGGACGCCGCTTGCGGGTGTCCACACCACCGCACCGAGATATACCTCCCTTGTAGGGGCGGATATCATCCGCCTCAATTGTTCGATCCAACTGCGCAGCTGCGGGCAGCTAATAGCTGCCCCTACGGGATGGTACGTATATCTGCCGTCCTCGTAGGGACGCCCCTTGCGGGTGTCCACACCGCCGCACCGAAATCCTCCTCCGTCGTAGGGGCGGATATCATCCGCCTCAATTGTTCGATCCAACTGCGCAGCTGCGGGCAGCTAATAGCTGCCCCTACGGGATGGTACGTATAACCGCCGTCCTCGTAGGGCGGCCGCTTGCTGCCGCCGCTTTCCACCGCCGCACGGAAATCCTCCCTCCGTACTCTGATAAATCTTGACTTGAAAAATATATATGTATATGTTACACTTTACTATGTATAAAAATGGAATTTCTGTATGAAATCCACAAGGAATCCACAATGAAGGAGTGATTCTAATGATGAAACGAAGAAGACTGTTCGCTCTGCTGCTGGCCTTGGTCATGGTCATATCCTTAGCCCCCATGACGGCTTTGGCGGCGGATGGCGAACCGACGGAAATCGGTGCTGCGGATGTGTCCGAACCTCTGTCCGATGTGACGGAGCCTGCTCCTGTCAGCACCGAATACGATGAGGTGGGCTACACCTACGATGGGGACACCTACACCGTCTACACCGCAGACGGCCTGTTCGCGGTGGCAGAGCTGGTGAATGACGGTGCGTACTCTGCCAACATCACCCTGGCAGCGGACATCGTCCTCAATGAAAACCTGGCCGATAAGGTCACCGTGGCTGAGGACGGCACCGTTTCCGCCGATGCTTCTGTCAGAACATGGATGCCCATGGGGGGCGAATACAAAGGCACCTTTGACGGCGGCAACCATACCATCACGGGCCTGTATTGCGCTTACAACGGCTATAGCGAAACCGGTCTGATCAGCACCCTTGCTGAAGGAGCCACGGTGAAAAATGTAAAGATCCATGACTTCTGCCTGGAAGTCAATTGCGGCGGTGCCGTCGTGGGCTGTAACCGGGGTGAGGTCATCGGCTGCAGCATCAGCGGTACCGGTATCCTGGGCTGGACTACGGGGTACCAGTATGTTGGCGGCGTGGTTGGCTTGAACGAGGGTACGGTAAAAGACTGTACCAGCAGCGCTACACTGACCTTCCGCGGAATGGGCTACTTCGGCGGCATCGTAGGTAATAATTTGACTTCCCAGGCAACGGTCATCGGCTGCAGCAACAGCGGCACCATCACCGCAGCGGGATACTTAGAAATGAATGTGGGCGGCATCACCGGCGGTGATATGGGCACTGTGAAGGATTGCTATAATACCGGCAGT
>JAFQDR010000103.1 GCA_017415945.1 Oscillospiraceae bacterium | reverse complement strand
TCATATAAACCACCCGAACACCTTTCGTGCCTACATTTGCTCTAACTGTTGTACCCTCTCAGTCAGACCCTCGTTCCTCGTGTCTGCCAGCTCCCCCAACGGGGGAGCGTGACCTCTCCCTTTGGGAGAGGTGCCCCGTAAGGGGCGGAGATGGAAAAAGCCACCGATGGTCGTCGGTGGCTTTCGTCATATTTACTTGTTTGCGTAGACCTTCTTCAGGAAGGTTACCACCTGTGCGCGGGTGCAGGTGTCATTGGGGCCGAATTTGCCGTCGCCGATGCCATCTGTGACATCGTTTTCCTTTGCCCAGATGATGGGGGTGGAATACCAATCCGTATCCCCTACATCAACAAACTCGCTGCTTGCGCTGACTGCGGGCTTGCCGTTGGCTGCCCACAGGAATGTGGCGATTTGGGCTCTGGTACAGGTCTGCTCGGGGCCAAACTCCGTTGCGGTCACGCCTGTTGTAATGCCATTTTCCACCGCCCACAATACGGGCTTCAGATACCACGCATCGTTGGATACGTCCGTGAAGGGATTTTCACTTGTGGGCTCGGGCTTGCCGTTTGCCGCCCATAGGAAGGTCACCACTTGGGCTCTGGTACAGCCCTCGTTGGGTGCGAAGGTGGTCTCCGTCTTGCCGCCTGTAACACCCTCTTGTACCGCCCACAGTACGGGCTCATAGAACCAGTCGCTTTCCGTTACATCGGTGAAGGGGTTCACGAGAGGCTTGTTCAGCGGGGGAATTTCCATATAATCCGTCTTACCGCAGCCCGTGCAGATGTAGGCCAGCTGGCCGGGCTCGTCGTAGGTGGGCATTTTTACAATGGATTCTTCCATGGTGTGATTGTCGTTGGTGCTGATAAGCGCCTGCTTCTTGATGACATAGCCGCAAACACCGCAGTGACTGCCTTCTGTTTTGCCCTTTTCCGAGCAAGTGGGCTTTACCGCGGGATCGATGACGGGGGTGTGCTCTGCCAAATCCGTATAATCATCCACATAAGTATCCCCGCATTCGGAGCAAGTGTAAGTCGTGAAGCCCTGTGCGGTGCAGGTAGGCTCGGTGACCACGCCCACATAGCTGTGCTTTTTCACATCCACATAGTTGTCCTTGTAGGAATCCCCGCAGACGGTGCAGGTATAGGTAGTGTAGCCCTGTTCGGTGTAAGTGGGTTCCGTGACAGCAGACTCATAGCTGTGGCCTGTTGCGGTATCGGGTGCGGTTACGGTTTCCGTTACATCGCAGCGGGTGCATTTACGAGTCTGTGTACCGTCGGCGGTGCAGGATGCATTGTTGTCATAGACATACTCCCCGAAGCTGTGCCCAAGGGCGGTATCGGGGATAGCGACACTATCCTTCTCGCCGCAGCGGGTGCAGGTGCGAGTCTTGGTAGCATCCTCCACACAGCTCGGGTTGTTATCGGGAATGTATTCACCGTAGCTGTGTCCCAGTGCGGGTATCGGTTCTTTGAGATAATCGCACCCACATTTGTGGCATCGGTGCAAATAACCACCTTGCTCATCGCAGGAAGGAGCATGATATGTTCCTTGGACTTCGGGAGCGTCCTTGCCGTTTTCCCAAATCCACACTTCCACTTCCTTTTGGCGGAGTGGATTGCTCCGGCTGCCGATATAGTTGATGATGATATCTCTGCCAACCATCAAATCCGTATCCGATGCCGTCAAAACACGGGTAGAATCCAAATCACTGCTTGTCCAATAATCATTTAAGGCTTCGGGGCCAAATACGATTTCTCCATTGGCATCCCAAACCGTGATCCATGGCATATTCTGTCCGTCCTCACCAATGATATTTTCAATACGGAAATGATAAGGCTGTGCGGAAGACCGCTTGAAATTCTTGCCCATTTCCACACCCATGTAATGCCATTGGTGACCTGTTTTGTTTTCGCCGCGCTTCACCTGCTCATAGTACGGCACCCACAAATGGGATAATTCATGCTGCAAAATGTATGGGTAGATGGTGCTGCTGGTGGGCAGCGGAGACAGGGACAAGCGCTTAATGGGGCTCATCTCATATTCCACCACCCAGGGCTTGTCATGCCGCAAATAAACAGATTCATCCAAAAGGTATTGATAATATGTACCGTCCTCCAAATCAACCTGAATGGGAGCTCCTTGATTTTTCTTGAACCCGTCATCCTCGTGAGAAATCAAGCCGCTGTCGGAATGAAAGCTCCAATGATAATTTTCTCCGCTGCCATGGGCACAGTACACAGGCACCTCTACCCTGAAAGTCTTGAAATATTCCCAGTAAAACTCGTCCAGTCCAACAAAAGTAAGCAGATAGCCCAAATTATTAAGGTCGTCATCCTTGGAGGTGTCATAGCCCTTATCCGCAATATGACTGTAATCGCCGCTGAAATTGAACTCGTCCCATACATGGAACTCCAGATCGTAAATTTTCTTATTTTCTCCCGTACCGACTTCTCTAATCGTAACGTCGCAATTGACTGTCCCGACCAGCAGCTCCATAACCGCATCGTTTTCATTGGTTGGCCCGCTGTACCGACTGTCTCCGTAAATATCCTTTGCGGTGAGCAGCTGCCCCATGTAGCTTGTGGGTTCTTTATGATCTCCCCGATACGCGGAATACTGGTAAGTGTAGTAATAATTATGCCAGCCCGGTCCCCCTGTCAAAAACAGTATTGGCTCTTCCAAGCTGCGCATGGACATGATGCCTCTTGTAATCCCATGTGTTACCGCATCTTGCAGCACGCAGGCGTTAAACAGAGCGGAAACCATAGCACTGTTTTCATTCAGCACCATCTTTTTTCCGTTGCCGAAAAAGCCATGTCTGAAGAAAGCGGAAAACGCATCGTCATCGGCATTTGCGCGATACACCTTTTTGGCATAGTCCGTGATAAGCTTGGCAACCGCGCTTTCGATCTGTTCTTCCTCTGTTTGTGCCGCTGCCCCAACAGGCATGGGCAGCAGAGATATCAACAGCACCGCCGTCAGCATCAGGGATAATATTCTTTTTCTCATAGGGAGCCTCCCTCACCTTCTGATTACATAGAGCCATTATACAAAACACCTCTCAAAAGAGCAAGAATCTTTCCGTTTCGAATCGTATATCCCCCTTAAAACTCCGATCAGTTCAGACTACGCAGATGTGCGCATACAAAAACACCGCCGCCACAAAACTGTGACAGCGGTGCTTGATTCTGCAATATTCTTATACTTCCTCGTCTTCATCGAAGTCGTCCATGGACATGACTTCGTAGCCGTCGGGGATCAGGTTGCTCTTGGGAGCTTCCTTCTGTACGGGAGCAGCGGGCTGCACGGATGCGGAGACACCGCGGAGCTGGTAACGCAGTGCGCGAACCTCCTCCAGTGCCTTTGCCAGAACCGCTTCGGATTCCGCAACAGTCAGATCCACACGGGAGTTGACCACCTGGAACAGCTCACCCTGCTTCATGCTTGCGGTCTGCAGCATTTCCTCCGCGCGGACCTTTGCCAGCTTGACGATTTCTTCCTGTTCCACCAGCTGACGAGCCTGTTCCTCAGCAGCCTTGCGGATCTGTTCCGCTTCACGCTTTGCGCTGGCGATAAATTCTTCCTTAGCTTCCCACAGACGTCTTGCTTCTTCCATCTCACGGGGCAGATTGTCACGCAGTTCCTCCAGCATAGACAGCAGGTCATTGCGTTCCACGATGCAGCGGCCGGCAGCCAAAGGCATGGGCTTTGCCTCGGCAACGGTAGCATACATCACTTCAATCAGTTCCATTGCTTCGTATTCCATCTTTTCATTTCTCCTTTTGTGCCATTTCCGTCACTTCGTCAATGAGTTCCCAAGGGAGGAACGCCTTCAAGTCCCCGCCGTGGCGAGCGATCTCTTTGACATTGGAGGAACTGACAAATGTATATTTATCACTTGCAGTGAGGAACATGGTCTCCATATCGGGGTTCAGCTTCTTGTTGATGGAGGCCATGGTAAATTCGTTTTCAAAGTCCATGTTCGCACGGAGCCCCTTTACCACAACGGGCTTATCGAAGCGTCTGCAATAGTCCGCCAGCAGACCGTCGTAGGAGTCGATCTCCACGTTGGGCAGATGTGCGGTACAGATCTTTGCCTGTTCCACTCTGCGCTCAATGGAAAACATGGAACCCTTCTT
>JAFQDR010000102.1 GCA_017415945.1 Oscillospiraceae bacterium | reverse complement strand
GGGGTGTCGTGGTGTAGGCTGAGCTGGGCTCTCTGGCCGGCATCGAGGATGAGGTGCAGGTGGATGCGGAAGCCGCTTCCTACACCCGTCCCGAGGAAGTGGAAGAGTTTGTCACCCGCACCGGCTGCGACTCTCTGGCAATCGCAATCGGCACCAGCCACGGCGCTTACAAGTTCAAGCCCGGCACCGATCCCAAGCTGCGTTTTGACATTCTGGAAGACATTCAGGCTCGTCTGCCCGGCTTCCCCATCGTTCTGCACGGCTCCTCCTCTGTGCCTCAGGAATTTGTTGACATGGTCAACACCTACGGCGGCAATATGCCCAACGCAATCGGCATCCCCGAAGAACAGCTGCGCAAGGCTGCTTCCATGGCTGTTTGCAAGATCAACATTGACTCCGACCTGCGTCTGGCAATGACCGGTAACATCCGCAAGTACTTTGCTGAACATCCCGATCACTTTGACCCCCGTCAGTACCTGAAGCCCGCTCGTATTGCCATCAAGGATATGGTAACTCACAAGCTGGTTAACGTTTTGGGCTGCAACGGCAAGGCATAATTCAGCAATTCCATATTGATTGATTGACTACATAAGAGGGGAGTGAGAGAAATGGAAGAGAAAAAATCGAATAAAGCGGATATGGGACTGACCCTGCGGCTGCTTCGTATTGCGGTGGGCTTTGCTATGTGCATTGGTGCCCCTCTGTTCTCCGTCCAATTTCCTTACTCCCTGATTTTAATGATGGGCGGCGGTCTTGTGGCGGGGGGCGAGTTCCTAATAGAAGGCTTGAAGGGCTTCCTGCGGGAAGAATACTTTACCCGCAATTCCGTGCTGCTGCTTGTTTTCGTTGTTTCATATATCATTGGCGTAGGGTATGAGGGGTCGCTGCTCCTCATCCTTACTCAAGTCGGTATCGTTCTTTCGGATTATGTCAGAACGCTTGTCCGCAATCATGTTTTGTCCATGACAGGGCTGGATTTCAAAACGGCTCATGTTTATCGAGGCGGAGTGCTTGTGGATAATTTTATTTCCGAGATCCATCCTGGGGATGAGATCCTTGTGCGTGCGGGGGAATACTTCCCTGTGGACTGCATGGTGACGGAAGGTCATTCTACCATTCGACCTCAGCTTCTGGATATGAAGAAGGAAGAATCTGCGGCCAATCCGGGAGACACCGTATTTGCGGGCACCATGAATTTGGGTGTGGATCTACGCTGCGAAGTGGTTTCCGATGGAGCTTCAGTAGCTGCGGATATTTTGGAAGTGCTTCGCAGACCCATTGCGGTAGAGCCTCCGCGATATGAGCGGATTTTCCGTCCTTTGATGTTCGTGCTTGCAGTGCTGATCGGCGTGACGGTGGCTGTAGTTGCGGATGTGGATGCCTATGATGCTGTACACAGAGGGCTTGCGGTTTTGGCATTGTCAAGTGCTGTGCCCGTTTATGCGGGGTTTGCGGATATTCGCTTTGCCGCTCGTGCAGGCATGGCTGCTCGCGGCGCTGTGTTTGCGGATGACGATGTATTTATGAAGCTCGGGCGCTGTGATACCGCGGTGCTTTGCGGGGATGGTATTCTTACGGAAGGGAAGCTGCGTGTGACTGCGGCATATTCCGAACTGTATGATGAGGACACCTTCCTGTGCATTGCGGCTCATGCTATGGCCTACGCTTCAGATCCTGCCGCTGAGGCAATTTTGGAGGTGTACAGCGGTGATATCGTCTTTGAACGGATCCGTGACTTCCGAGAGATCCCCAATTGCGGCGTTATGATCGATTATGAAGGGACTCCCGTTGTACTTGGTACACAGGCGCTGATGGCATCGGTAAAGGGACTGCTTCCCAAGAAAATGAATGCGGACCGACAGATGATGTTTATGCTGGTAGGGAAAGAATACGCAGGGTACTTTGTGTTGACCGACCCCATCAGTGAGCGAGCTGATATCATTCAGGCGAAAATGGAAGATATCGGCATTGAGCGGACTGTGTTTATTACCTCTTATTCTTCCGAAACTGCGGAGAAAATTGCAGAGCGTTCCGGTATTGCGGATTTCGCTTGCGGCTTGAGCTGCGATGAGCGTACCCAGTATGTGGAACAGATAGCCGATGATACGGCAGGGGAGTTGGCATATTTCTGTGTGAAGAAGTATGCGGATGAAGGCCATTCCTCCGCGGACTATGATGTTTGCATCGGCGGCGATACAAAGGCTCTGTTGGAGGGTAAGGCGGAGCTAATCGCCATTACTCATCGTCCCGAGGCGGTTTTGGAAGCACTGGGACAGGTCCGGAGTGTGGTTCGGTTGTGCAATGCAACAGCAGGGGCCATGCTTGCGCTGAAGCTGATCCTGGTTATGCTTGCAGGTGCAGGTGTGATCACGGTTTGGTTTGCCGCGTCCTTTGAGCTGATCGCTTCCTTGTTTGTGAAGATCATTTCCGCAAGTGCGTTCGAGGAAAGAACTCTGGAGCGGTACTATAAAAAATCGGATAACAAACGAAAAGAGAAGGCATGATGTTGTTTCAGCCTTCTCTTTTACTGTAAAAAAGCCACTCGAAAAACCGAGTGGCTTTTGCTGAATTTACTTATCCTTGAACAGCTGCATGTAATCGTCGTAGGATCACATACGGTCGATGATGCCGTCTTCGGTGATCTCGATGATTCTGTTTGCAACGGACTGGGTCAGCTGATGGTCATGGGAGGAGAAAATGATGTTGTGGGGGAATGCTTCCATGCCATTGTTCAAAGCGGCGATGCTTTCCAGGTCCAGATGGTTGGTGGGCTGGTCAAACAGCAGTACGTTTGCGCCGCTGAGCATCATTTTGGACAGCATGCAGCGGACCTTTTCGCCACCGGACAAAACGCTGACGTTTTTGTATACGTCGTCACCGGAGAACAACATACGGCCCAGGAAGGTGCGCAGATAGCTTTCACGCTTATCTTCGGAGAACTGACGCATCCAATCGATCAGGTCATATTCGCAGCCATCGAAGTATTCGCTGTTGTCCTTGGGGCAGTAGGTCTGGGTGGTGGATACGCCCCACTTGATGTTGCCGCTATCGGGTTCTTCCTCGCCCATGAGGATCTTGAACAACATGGTAACTGCCAGCTCGTTTTTGCCAATGATGGCGAGCTTATCTTCCTTAGTCATAATGAAGGAAATATTGTTCAGCAGCTTTACGCCATATACAGTCTTGCTGACCTCGGTGAAGAACAGACGGTCCTTGCCGGGTTCGCGCTGTGCCTGGAAGCCGACCCAGGGATAGCGGCGGCTGGATGCGGGCATTTCTTCCACGGTCAGCTTGTCCAGCAACTTACGGCGGGAGGTTGCCTGACGGGACTTGGACTTATTTGCGGAGAATCGGCGGATAAAGGCTTGCAGTTCTTCAATCTTCTGTTCAGCCTTCTTATTCTGCTCGCGCATGAGCTTCTGCATCAGCTGGCTGGATTCATACCAGAAGTCGTAGTTGCCTACGTACATCTTGATCTTGCCGTAGTCAATATCAACGATGTGGGTACATACGTTATT
>JAFQDR010000101.1 GCA_017415945.1 Oscillospiraceae bacterium | reverse complement strand
TAGCGCACATCATAGCTTCCGTGCTGCCGCAGGTCACCAAGATTTCACGATCGGGGTCAATATCCATACCCATGAACCGCTTCTGCTTTTCCGCCAACGCTTCACGGAAGTTCTGCGCTCCCCAAGTCAATGCATACTGGTGAGGGCCCATATCGGAAATTTCACGAAGTCTGTCAGTAATGGCTTTGGGAGGATTGAAATCGGGAAAGCCCTGAGAAAGATTGACCGCATTATACTGCAGAGATACGCGAGTCATACGCCGAATCAAAGAATCGGTAAAGGTAGTCGTTCGATGAGAAAGAGGCTGCATAGTGGACACTCCTTTAGACTGATAATGGCATTATCATAGAACAAAGGCTCGCCTCTGTCAACACAAAACACTATATCAGCAAAACCACCAACATGGCCGACAGCGATAGACTTGTCCCCATATACAATCGTGAAACCGAACGCAGTTTATTCCTTGTTTCCTCCTTTCCTTGGGCAAGCAGTCCAATCACACTCTGAATGGAAGAAAGCTGTTCCTCCAATGTGTATCTTCCCAACACTTCTCCAAGTCCCGCAATTTCATGTCGCTCCGTCTCTGTCAGGAAGCTGCAATTTCGCTCGATACAGCATTTCCACCCCTCGGAAAAACCCATAGGCCCTACTTCCTCCATATACTTTGCAACAGATGAAAACAGCTCGCAATCATCCATTCTTTGCATCAATTCGGGAATCCTCAAGCCATAGGAGCTCAGCTCAGCTCTCATGAGATGCAAAGCTGCCTCAAATCTGCTTAGCATACGAATACGTTCCCACATTCGCTGCAGAGGCATTCCTCCCAGCATACACCCCGCTGCCATTATAAGCACCGCTCCACACAGCTTCATCATATAGATCCACCGCCTTATACATTCGTTTTCCATTCTGCACAGTAATCAGAATCCCATAGCGAAACACGCCCATTTCGTAGATTTGTCTGAATTCCGATTTCAGCAAAACCCTTATACTTTCCCCATGTACCGTCGTCAGCAAACCCGCACCACAGCCCGATGCTTCCATAATAGCAGCGGAATCTCCATAGGCTGTGATCTCATCCATAGCAAGAACATCGGGTGTCATGGTGCGCAGGAGCATAAGACCGCTCTGCTGCTTGGGAACTCCGCTCAACACATCGGTTCGAGGCCCAAGTTCAAAGGACGGCTTGTCCCGATACATTCCCGAAATCTCCCCACGCTCGTCAGCAACCCCCATGTACATACCGCCATCGGACAGCTTTCGTATCAATTCCCGCAGCAAAGTAGTTTTCCCCGCACCCGGAGGTGCAATAATAATTGTGTTGCGGAAACCATCTCGGTATAAATCATCATATAACTGATCTCCGCAGCCCTCCACAGAACGTGCAACACGGATACAGGCGGAGCTCACATCCCCGAAGGATGACAGCCTTCCGTTGCCCCCGCTTCCACACAGCCCCATACGGCTTCCGTATGGCAGCGGAAGATACCCCTTTTGGAGAAACCGCGCAGCCGTATGATAGGAACCGTCCGCCGCATTTCCCACCACCCATAGCATTTCCTCTTTAGTGAAGGGCTGCAAACAAAAATACTCCCGTCCGTATTGCCGCAGACAGATAGGACTGCCCACACGCAGTCTGATTTCCTCAGGCGCACCTCCCATAGCATCGATTTCTCTACCAAGCGCATCCCGCAGCTTCGGTGGAAATAATTGCATAATTGCCAATAAATGTTCCAAGGGACATCCCTCCCGATAGAAGGTATGTCCCTTGCATGAAAACTATGTATCTTATTTGATTTTTCTGCATTCCAGATAATAGCGTTTTTCCGCCGCTTCACCAATGGAAAAGCTCTTTTTGCAGAATACCCCTGTATCCATTACGGATGTGAACAGCTCTTCCTTTTCCATAGCAGGAAGCAGAATCGCAGCATTTCCCTTGGCTTT
Source organism: Oscillospiraceae bacterium (assembly GCA_017415945.1). The sequence continues at coordinate 7,369 of JAFQDR010000101.1, read as the reverse complement.
GCCAAATTCAGCCGCTTCCCGATCCCCATGAATGTAGTCCACCTGTGCGCCGCACTTAGCCGCGTAGGTCTGACAGAAGCTGTCTACCAGCTCAATGACCTGTCCGATGCTGTGGGCACGGACGTAACGCTCCACGGTGCCCTTTTCGGTAACCATTGTGACCGCTGTGCCGCTTTCGGAAAACAGAGCAGCATCCGCTTCCCGGGCAAAGGCTTCGCTGTCTACTCCAAAGACCGCTCTGTGGATGGGATGGAAGCTTACACCCGCATCGTGAATGTTCATCAGCTCCACCAGCACAAATCGCGCAGGATGGTGTTCCTGTTCCTCAGCTGTCAGTCCCTTGCGAATTTCTTCCCAGCAGTTTTTGGCAGCCGCCAAGCTATGGTTGCCGTCACCGATGGCATAAACAATTGCACCTTGGCTGAAGCCGTACTTCTGTTCAAGCAGAGCATCATCGGTCAATTCATCCAGCATGGCAGTCATCACATCCGCGTTCACGTCGGAAATGGGTCTGCCGACAATATGTCCGCCGCCGCACATCAGGTCAAAGTCATATATCGCAGGGCCCGCACTTACCGCCGCGCTGCGCATAACCATATCCGCTCTGTCATCGATGAACAGCATAATGTGAGGCATTTCCAGAACTGCGTTCTTACGAATCTCCACACGAGGCGGAAGTCTGCTTTCCACCGTATGCTCGGTGGCCCGTACATAAGTTGTTGAACCCTCGTGATAATCGTAGTGCATCAAATCCACCACACCAACCAAACCACGGCGAAGGGTGCCATCGGGCAGAGTGCGTTCTACATAAATATAGCTGTTCTCCAACGTGCGGAAAATTCCTCTTTCCAAATACGCAGCCATGGTCTCATTGATTTTGCGGCTGACCTTCTCTTGATCGACTGTTTCCAGATACGCCTCGGGCAAAATCATATGCATGGTGGAAGGTTTTCCCTCGGTCTTTTCCGCTACCGCATCCCAATACGCGGGATCGGAGGAAAACTGATCACAAGCCACAACACTCCACAGCGGCATATCGCAATTTACGGGAAGCAGAATGTCCGCGGGTCTGAATAATCTGCGCTGCATCATTTCTTATCCTTTCAGCTGACGCTTACGGGCGATATTGATCATACCGTCTTCCATTTCGTCCAGTCTTGCCATCATGCGTCCCGCACCGAAGGCAGTACAGGTGAGTGCGTCGTCCACAACAACTGCGGGGATACCCGTGTTCTTACTAATGACACGATCCAGCCCGTACAGCATACTGCCGCCGCCGGACATACGAATACCGTTCTTGCCGATATCCCCAACCAGTTCGGGAGGTGTACGTTCCAAAACACTGTGGATGCCGTCAAGAATCTTCTTGGTTGGCTCGATCATAACCTCTGCCAGTTCTGCGGAATTGACCGCAACGGTCTTGGGCATACCCGTTGCCAAGCAGCGACCCTTTACTTCTTCCACGCCTGCGGTGTCTCTGCGGACAATACCGCCGATACTGCGCTTGATTTCTTCTGCGGTACGCATACCGATGACAACATTGTGCTTGTTCTTTATGTAGCGCACAATGGCTTCATCAAATGCGTTGCCCGCGGTCTTGATGCAGCGGCTTTCCACAACACCGCCCAGAGAGACCACAGCAATGTCGGTCTTGCCCGCACCAATATCAACGACCATGTTGCCGTCGGGCTTATATACGTCCACACCCGCACCGGTAGCGGTCGCTAAACCGGATTCGGTCAGATATACCTTTCTTGCGCCTGCTTCAATGACAGCATCGATCAGCGCACGTTCTTCCACACCGGTAATATAACCGGGAACGGAAACCAGCATTCTGGGCTTGAACAAGCTGATGGAGGTAACCTTCTTCACAAATTCGGACAGCATGGCTACGGTCATATCGTAGTCGGAAATAACACCATTGCGAATGGGATGAATGGCAACGATATTGGCGGGAGTTCTGCCCAGCATCTTCTGAGCCTCCTGACCAACCTTCAGCAATTCCCCCGTGTGCTTGTCCACCGCCACAACAGTAGGCTCACGCAGTACAATACCCTTCCCCTGAGCGTACAGCAGCGTGGTATTTGTGCCAAGGTCAATGGCAATATCTCTTTCAAAAATGAGCATTCTTTTCACCTCAAGTTAACGTTTTCGTGCCACTGTGGCACAGTACACTTTATCCGCACCACCTCGTCCCAGTGTTCTTGCGCATTCCGCAAGAGTGGAACCTGTAGTAACGATATCATCGATCAACAGAATGGTTTTTCCATCGATCCGGTTTTTGTCAATTACTTCATAAGCACCCGCAATATTTCGTTTCCGTTTCTCAGCACCGCCGGTGCGGGATTGGGGTGCGGTATCCCGCTTCTTTTGCAGCACAGGAACACAGGGAATCCCAAGCTCTTTGCTGACTGCTTCCGCAAGCAGCTTCGCCTGATCGTAGCCTCTTTTTCGCAAACGCTTTTTGCTTAGAGGTACCCAACTAATGATATCCACTTGTTCCTCAATATATTCTTCCGCACATTCCGACAGCAGTTTCCCAAAGGGCTGCGCATACGCAGTCATTTGAGAGAACTTAAATCGCAAAAGTGCTTCCCGAACATCATTTTCATAATACAACGGAGACACACAGGATGTAAAGAAGTTTCCTTTCAAAATCCCTCCGTTTTCAGTATACGGCAGCTCTTTTCTGCATTTTGGACAAATTATGTTTTCTCCCCTATCCAAAAGTCTTCTGCAAAAGACGCACTTTTGGGGAAATAAGATATCAAACAGATAGGAAACAAGCTTCATATTTATTCACCATCCGCCAGATGAACAAGACGCAGACGAAGACCGCTGTATCTTCGGGAGCGCACATAATTGTCGATCATATAATAGGCCGCTTCCTCATTGCCTACCCCCACAAGCAGTTTCTTCGCTCTGGACACCGCTGTATACAAAACACCGCGGGTCAGTAGTTTCTTGGAGCAGCCGCCCAAGGCCAAAATCACCGCAGGGTATTCACTACCCTGTGACTTATGTACGGTGATTGCCCACGCGTGCTCCAGTTCGTTCAGCAGGTCATAGGTATAAACCGCATATCTGCCGTCGAAATCGATTTCCATGACACCTGCTTGATTATCGATTCTGCGGATATAGCCCATATCACCGTTGTAGATCCCTGCGTGCAGCTCCGCAGAGCCCGCTTTATGCCAAAGGATATCATAATTGTTGCGGATCTGCATGATCTTGTCCCCTTCTCGGAACAAGACCTCTCCGAACTGCTTTTCATTTTTTTCGGGATGCGGAGGATTCGCAGCCGCCTGCAAGCGCTTATTCAATGCCACGGTGCCCATCTCCCCCGCGCGGGTAGCGGACAGCACCTGAATCTCATGCATGGGATGTCCCATTTTTTCCGGGAGTCGTCTGGAAAACAGATCAACAATGGTCTCTGCGGATGATGCAGCATCCTTTCTGCGCATCATAAAGAAGTCTCCCGCATTTTCCCGCAGCCGAGGATGCTCACCCTTATTGATCATATGGGCATAGCGAATGATGCGGCTGTTCTCGTCCTGACGGAAAATCTCCGTCAAACGAACTGCGGGGATAATATTGCTTGCAATAATATCCTCAAAGACCTTGCCCGGCCCTACGGATGGCAGTTGATCGGCATCCCCCACCAAAATCAAACGACAGCTCGGGCGCATGGCCTCCAGCAGGGACTTCATCAGCACAATATCCACCATGGAGCATTCGTCCACGATCACTGCATCGCATTCCAGCGGATTCTTTGCGTTCTTGCGGAACTCCACAGTTTCTCCATCCTCGGAGATTGCAGCCCCAAGAAGTCTGTGGATGGTTTGCGCCTCTTTCCCCGACAGCTCGGAAAGACGCTTGGCAGCTCTGCCCGTGGGGGCTGTGAGAAATACCTTCAGTCCCATTTTCTCATACAGCGCAATGATTGCCTGCACACAGGTGGTTTTGCCCGTACCGGGACCGCCCGTCACAGCGAGCACACGATGCTCCGCCGCATAGGTAATGGCCTGACGTTGAGCAGGAGCGTAGTGCAGACCTGTCTTTTCTTCTATGGACGAAATTACCTGCTCAATGTTCACTTCATCCGCATAATCGCTTCCAACAAGCTCCAGCAGCGTTTTAGCAGTATAGGTTTCCGCCTCATACAAACGGCTCAAATAACAAGCCTCCACGCCGCCGATGGCCTCGCAAATCAGCTCTCCGCAATCCAGCATATCCTCCAGTGCGGTTCTCACATCATCCTCGTCCAGAGAAATGAGCTGTGCCGTTGCGGCAATGAGCTTATTGCGGGGAATAAAGCAATGTCCGTTGTTGGAGTTGTGCTGCAGCTCAAAGGTAATGGCAGCGGAAATACGGGAAACGCTGTCTCCATCAAAGCCAAGCTCCACCGCCAGTCTGTCCGCATCAAAGAAGTTTCCGCCGATAGATTCCGAGGCCAAAATGTATGGGTCATCACACAGCACCTCGTAAGCCGATGTGCCGTAATACTTATACAGCCGCAACGCAAAAATGGGAGAGATCTCATTTTCGCACATAAGCTCGGACAAACGCCGAACCGTGTGATCCTTGCGGAAGGCCGCACTAATCTCATTTGCCTTTTGCTTGCTGATCCCCTTGATTTCCGCAAGACGCTCGGGATAATTTTCAATCACATTCAGACTGTTTGCGCTGAATCGGTTCACGATCAGTGCCGCAATACCGGGGCCAATGCCTTTAATACAGCCTGCGCAAAGGAAATCATAAATGCTTTCCGCAGTATCGGGGAGCTTGCGTGAGCAAGCCTCCACCTTAAACTGCCGTCCATGAGAGGGGTGTACAGACCAAAAGCCCGTGGCATTGATCATTTCACCGGGAGCAGCATAAGGAATGCAGCCCACAACGGTTTCAGTATCCGCTTCTCCGATATCCACACGCAGCACAGCATAGCCTGTATCATCACTGCGGTACACAACGGAATCGATACGACCGATCAGATTTTCTCTGTTCTTTTCTCCTCTCATAGACTCACTTCCTCTCTATTTTTAGTCCGAATCCCGTTCCAGGATCGGTTTCAGGAATTTCCCTGTATAACCGGTTTCACAGGCGGCACATTCCTCGGGAGTCCCCTCAAATACCACCTGCCCGCCTCCGTCGCCCCCTTCGGGACCGAGGTCAATGATATGGTCGGCAACCTTGATCACATCCAGATTATGCTCAATGATGATGACAGTGTTGCCCGCATCCGTCAGTGCATTCAGCACTTCCACCAGCTTGTGAACATCCGCCACATGAAGTCCGGTGGTAGGCTCGTCCAGCACATAAATCGTTCTGCCTGTGGAACGCTTGGAAAGCACCGTTGCAAGCTTGACTCTCTGTGCTTCGCCGCCCGACAATGTGGTTGAGGGCTGTCCAAGCTTGATGTAGCCCAGTCCGACCTCATAGAGGGTTTCCAGCTTGCTGCGGATCTTGGGTACGTTTTCAAAGAACTGCAGAGCTTCCTCAACGGTCATCTCCAGCACATCCGCAATATTCTTGCCCTTATACTTCACTTCCAAGGTCTCACGATTGTACCGCTTCCCTTTGCAAACCTCGCAGGGCACATATACATCGGGAAGGAAATGCATTTCGATTTTCAGCAAGCCGTCCCCAGAACAGGCCTCGCATCGACCGCCCCGCACATTAAAGCTGAAGCGGTTTTGTCCATAGCCTCGCAGCTTGGCATCCTGTGTCTGGGCAAACAGCTCTCGGATGCTTGTAAACAGCCCTGTATAAGTGGCAGGATTGGAGCGTGGGGATCTGCCGATAGGACTTTGGTCAATGGCAATGACCTTATCCGCAAATTCCAAGCCCGTCACGCCGTCACACTTGCCCGGATGGGTTCTTGCGTGATTCAGCCGCGCAGCCAGAGTTTCGTACAGAATATCTTCTACAAGGGTAGATTTGCCCGAACCGGAAACACCCGTTACGCAGGTCATCTTCCCCATAGGGAAATCTACAGTAATATTCTTCAAATTATTTTCCGACGCGTTATGAACGGTAATGGCTCTACCGTTCCCCGCTCTGCGGTGTTTGGGTACAGGGATCTTCTTTTGTCCCGACAGATACTGTCCCGTAACAGAGCGAGAGGCAGCGCAAATATCATCCACAGAGCCCTGTGCAATGATCTCGCCGCCGTGCACCCCTGCCCCCGGTCCGATATCCACGATCCAGTCAGCGGCACGGATGGTGTCCTCATCATGCTCCACCACGATCAGCGTATTGCCGAGATCTCGCAGCTCACGCATGGTGTGGATCAGCTTCTCATTGTCCCGCTGATGAAGCCCGATACTGGGCTCATCCAGAATGTACAAAACCCCCGCCAGGGCAGATCCGATTTGGGTAGCCAAACGAATACGCTGACTTTCCCCACCCGACAAGGTGCCTGCGGTACGGGACAGGGAAAGATAATTCAATCCCACATTATCCAAAAACAGCAGTCTATGCTTGATTTCCTTCAGAATGCGTTCGGCGATTTGCGCACGCTGCTCATCCAGCTCCAAATCATTGATAAAGCCAACGGCTCTGCCAATGGGCAAATCACAAAACTCGGAAATATTCATGTCCCCCACAGTCACTGCAAGGGCTTCCTGCTTTAGACGACGTCCCTTACAAGCAGGGCAAGGAAACTCGGTCATATACTCCTCAATGGCACTTCTGGATGCGGCACTCTGGGTCTCCTCATATCTGCGCTCCAGATTATTGATGATTCCCTCAAAGGGCTGCAGCAGTGTTCCATAGCCGTTTCCTCGGTTATAGTGCAGCTCTAACTTTTCTCCTTTGGTGCCGTAGAAGATCACATCCATCACCTCATCGGAAAGCTCCTTCAGAGGTGTGGTCAATTTAAAATGATACTTCTTCGCCAGAGCATCGAAGTACATTTTCGCCACCGTATCATCCCTAATGGAGCCCCAGCCGCTCGCAGAGATCGCCCCTTCCATAATGGAAAGATTACGGTCGGTAATGATCATATCGGGATCGATACGCTTCTGCATCCCCAGGCCTGTGCACACAGGGCAGGCACCGTAGGGATTGTTGAAGGAAAACATACGAGGTGTCATTTCCTCAATGGAGATCCCGCAATCCTCGCAGGCATAATTCTGTGAAAAGACCAAATCTTGATCTTGGCTGAGATCATTGACAAAAATCACACCGCCCGACAATGCCGCCGCTGTTTCAATGGAATCGGTCAAACGGCGGGTCATATCATCTTTAATGACCAGTCTGTCAACGATGACTTCAATATTGTGCTTCTTATTTTTCTCCATGGGGATATCTTCGGTCAAATCATAGACATTCCCATCCACTCTGCATCGCACATAGCCTGAGCGGCGTG
>JAFQDR010000100.1 GCA_017415945.1 Oscillospiraceae bacterium | reverse complement strand
TCGAAGCTGCAGTATAGATCAGGAGTGTCATTTTCAGTTTCTTTATCGTCACCGGTTCTGATCTCCGTGATTACACCAAACAGTCCTTTGTACTCGCTTGCATCGGTGCCGACAATCGTTTGTCCTATGACATAGCGCGTTTCTTCATAATCAAATCCGCATCCGCGTTCATTCAAAATCATTTTGCTCATCTCCTTTGCTTTCTGTTTGATTCGTTTTTCTTTTCATCATGTGTTTCCTTTCATAAACAGAATGGGAGAAGACCGAAGCCTTCTCCCATAAACATAAATCTTTCTTTATTCGCCGATCATCGCGAAGAACTCCGCAGGAGTCAGGATGGTTACACCCAGTTCCTTAGCCTTGGCGAGCTTACTGCCGGCGTTCTCACCGCAGACGAGATAATTCGTGTTCTTCGATACCGAGCTTCCGGCTTTTGCCCCGAGAGATTCAATCTTAGCGTTGATTTCGTTTCTGCTGTAGGGTTCAACCTTACCGGTTACAACGATGGTCGTTCCTGCGAATGTGCTGTTCTTGTTTTCCATGATCATTTCCTCTTTCATATTCATAAATTTTTGAAGTTCTTTCCAAAGTGTACGATTTTCCTCGACCTCAAACCAGTCGTGGATATTGTCATTCAAAACGGTGCCGAAATCGGGCAGGACGGTGAAATCAAAGCCATTGTCCACTGCATCCAGGAAGCTATCCGGACTGCCTCCAAATTGACGGCTCAGAGCTTTGCTCGCATTACTGCCGATCATCGGAATATCCATTGAAATCAGATATTTCTCGAAGGTAGTATTACGGCTCGTCTGAATGGCATTCCAAAGACGCTGCCATGACTTTTCTCCGAAGCCTTCCATTGCCACAATTTTATCCTTGTGCGTATCAAGCGTGTAAATGTCCATAAAGGTGTCAAGCCAGCCGCAGGAGATGAATTTCTCAAGCGTTGCTTGGGACAGTCCTTCAATGTCCATTGCCTTTTTGCTCACAAAATGAACGAACTGACGGAGACGCTGTGTATCACAGTCGGGATTGTCGCAGTAGAGCGTTTTGATTTCTCTTACTTCGCCGTTTCCTGCGGACAGTTTTGTGATCCCAATGCGTGTTGGCTTGCCGCAGCAAGGACAGGTTTTGGGTATCATCAGCTGTTCATCATAGTGCCCCATGGTCAGATTCGCTTCCACATGAGGGATGATCTGATTCCGTTTGCTTACCAGAATTCTGTCGCCGATCATCAGCTCCAGATTCTCAATGAAGGATACATTATGCAGCGTAGCTCGCTGAACCTCACATCCGTCAATCTCTACCGCATCAAAAATAGCAACAGCAGAAATTTCTCCGGTACGTGTCGGTGTCCATCGAACCTCACGAAGCACTGTTTCAAACAGGTCATCCTCATACTTAAACGCAATGCCATCCTTAAAATGGTGTCCTGTTCTGCCGCAGGTTTTGGAGTACGCGATCTCATCAAAAGAGAGCACCTGTCCGTCGATCGGCAAATCAGCATCTGCAGCATTTTGCTTCAAAACCTCCAGATAATTCTCCATCGTTGCTGCATCGATCGTTTCAAATTGAACGGTACGAACCTTGTCAAATCCGAATTCGGTCAACTTTACGAGCTTGGACTGTTTACTGTCGGGAATATCCACAACATCATCAAGCCCTTCATTGATGCCGAACGGAATAAAATGCAGACAGCGCTGTGCGCAGACCGAAGAATCGTGCAGTCGGATCGAACCGGCAGCAAGATTTCGGCTGTTTTTGTATGGCTTACCACTACTGTCAAGAAGCACTTTCTTCAAACGCTCAAAATCACTGTTCCGGATCAGGCTCTCACCGACAACCACGAGGCGTTCCTTATAAGGAATACTCTGCGGAATGCCGGAGATCGCACGGGCATTGTGCGTAACATCTTCACCGATATCACCGTCTCCGCGAGTAGAGAGACGTACCAGTTTACCATCCTCATAAATGATTTCGGTAGTCAGTCCGTCCAGCTTGTTGGAGAGATTCATCCGTCTGCCTTTGCAGAATTCAAGCAGTTCCTCCACGGATTTCGTTTTGTCGAGAGAAAGCAGGGGAATCTCATGACGCACCTTCTCCAGATCCGATACAGCCGGATATCCGACAGTACGGGTAGGGGAGTTCGCCATGAACACTTCGGTCTCATTCTCAAGCTTTGCAAGTTCGTCAAAAAGACGGTCATACACGGCATCGGAAACAGACGGCTCGCCCAGATTATAATATTCGTTGCGGTAGGTGTTGAGCTGAGTTGTCAGCTCGCGGATTCTTTCAATTTTCTGTGTCATGTTTTTGTTCCTTTCATTTTTTGAGTAAAATCGCATTCAGTAAAAAATTGCGTTTCTTTCTGCGCTCGGCAGAGGAGTCGATATTCAGCCGATAGATCGTATTCAATGTCTCGAATACGATAAGCCGACCACTTCTGTGATGGATCGATTGTACAACTGATGTCTGCAGATGATTACCATGATCCAGTATGAGTGCAGGCTGTCCGACTGTTATCGGCACCACAAGAGTTCCGATGATGGTCTTTTCCTTCTTCAATATTCTCCCTCCTTTCTCAGATATATGGCAATGGTTTGCGAAATTGTAAAGCCAATCGCGCTAACCTGTACTGCATCGCACCGGAACCGCCGCTGTGTTCTTCCAGAAATGCGAACCAATCAAAGCAAAAACGTGTAAGGTTCTGCTGAATGGTCTTATGTTCCCGGATCATCGTTTGGCAGAATGCTTTCGCTTCCTTCTTCAAGATCCCAAGCATTACGCCTGTATTCAAAAAATGCTTCAGAAGAATTGAGACGCTTCCGAAATCATCAATATCAAGCGCAAATACGCCGGCATATGTATAGCCTTTGAACATACGGTAGGACAGACCGTTGAATTTGCAGGATGCTTTCATCCGTCTGCCAATCTGAACAGTTGCTTCATTGCGGGCATCGAAGGTATTGCTTTCACCGACAGTGAGAAGCCACTCAATGCATAGCAAGGTGAAGTTGTACTGCAGCTCCTTACGTTCTGAAAACAGGCTTTCATATACTTTTTTGTGACCGGTATGGTATCGGTTCAGATACAGACCGCCAAAATTTTCAGCAATTTCTTCGCCGCTTGATACGTTCTTTATTTCATAGGTTATGCTCATGCGATCGTGTCCGCCGCCTTTCTGAGAATTTCGGCGACAAACCGCGCTCGCTGCAGCTGTGCATCCTCAATGGATTCCGAGTCGTTGCTCAGCACCACAACAGAGCCGAATAAATCACCGCAAGAAACGACGGGAAGAACAGCTTTCACAGTGTAAAGAACCTTCTCCCCGTAATGGTTGGTGTTATCCGCAGGTAAAAATTCCTTTCGTGTCTGAATTACATCCATGAGCCACGCCGTAAGCGGTGTGTCCCGATGAACATCACATACTGTAGATCGAAGCACTCTGTCCTTTGTGGTTATGATAACCATATCTTTATGAGCAGATAGTGCTTCAACACAGGGCGTCAGAATGTAATCCATTTCAGAAAGTAATTCGTAAGGTGTGAGGACAATATTTCTTCCGCTTGTGGAAATTTCAAGCGGATCTCCTTCACCGATATGTAGAGCGCGTCGAACTTCCTTCGGTATCACGATTCGTCCGAGATCATCAACTCTGCGAATGATTCCTGTTTTCATCTTCATCCTCCTCAAATTCAAACTGAGCAATTGGGAAAACATCATAGTTTCCGTTGTCACCCAGCAGCTTCAGTAATTCTTCCTTTGCAGATGCAGAAAGGTCGTCCCAGAATAGTTGAACGACCTTTGTGCTTTCATGCTTTTCAATTTTCATTCCGCACCTCACCACTTAAATTCGGGGATGTCGTAATCATGCCAGCGCACCTTGAAAGCGCGCGCAACATTTTCCTCCATCTGTGCAATTCGCGAGCCGGACTCTCCGTTACACTGCATCATGAATATCACTTCGGAAATGCCGTAGTAAATATCATGTGCCGTACACGGACCGTCACCGTTCTGTCCCTCAAAAAGTACTGCCGCGTCATAGGAAAGCTTCTTGGGAATACCAAGTCTCTTGCAGACGCCGAGCATGCAGCTGATGGGGTGTTCGATCTCAATTTTGAGAAGGCCCATCAAATTGTTAAGCGCCACTGAATACTGAGCATAAATCATCGGGAGCTGAGCCTTGAACTTATCAAGGTCCGCACCGCCTTTGTGCTCCAGTTTGAGCGGGCTGCCGAGGGTTATGACCTTCTGTTTTGATCCGCTGAGGAGCATCGGGTAGATGTTTGCACCGCTGATTCCCACATCTGACGTTGTCAGTCTGAGTGCAGGCTTCATGTCGTCACAATTGATACCGTAGTCATCCAGCATTTCTTTGTAGGTGTCGAGCAGTGAGTCCTGTTCGATATTCCAAACCGCAGTAACGATGGAATGATCGTAGGACGCACCGGAAAAACGACACCCGGGGTAAGCTGCATTGAGGTAATCCGCCATTTCACGAAAGAGCAGGGGGATCTCCAAAATTGCATACTCTGAGTCATCGCCGCCGTGCAGTGCAGAAATCTTTTCCTCGCTAAAACGAAGTAAAGCGTTGCCGCTTGTTACGTTCAGACAGTAGTTGAGGATTTTTGCAAGCACCGGTTTTTCCACCTTGCTGAGAGCATTGCCTGAGATGCGGGCGCGTTCAAGAATCGTCTTGATTGCGCAGCTTCTCACCGGATAACACTTATCCTGCGCCTTGAGGAGCAGTCTTGTGTTTTCCATTGTGTCGGTAAGAATATCCTTCTTGCCGTTTGCTTCGTACTCGTCCATGACACTGTCGGTATCATCTGAGCCGTCGTCCATCGCCATAAAGCTGATGTCCTTTACCGGTTCCTTTTTCCACCAAGCATTGTCAGCCCGTTCCGTAAGGAAGTCGAGAAAGCCTCGCTCCTCCGCGAACACTGCACCGTAGTTGTCTGAGTAGATTTTTGCCGTTTCGTTCATTTGTGTATGCCACCTTTCTTTTTTACTCCGTGTTGGAGTTTTAATATATTTCCTAAGCCGAAACCGGCTGATAGGCAAAATAAAAAAAGGAAGGCAGCGCCCACCGATCAGGTGTGACGAATCCCTTCCTTGATTGCTCACGACGGAGCTGCTTTGTCAGCAAAAACAAAAAAGCCACAGAACTCTGCGCCCGTAAATGGACACAGCAATCCTATGGCTATAATACAAACTTAAACTTACGCTTTCGCGTTGCTCACTACATAAAGTAGATAGCAGAAGTGCAATTACAAGATATAGTATATCACAAAGGTGCTGATTTGTCAATATGATTGGCTAAGCATGCAGCCAATTTTTTCACATAGAAAATTCTCAGAGTAAATAAAACAGCAGAAAGACGTCAATTGTTCACATCGAAAGTGAATAAAAGGTGAATATTCACTCGTGAATGTTGACAAAAGTGAATTTATCGGGTATAATATGGATAATGAATTATGAGAGGTGAATCCTATGATTTTTGAATCTGAGAATATCGAATTTAAGCTGCAAATGGTGGATGATATTTACAAAGAAGTCATTGCTTTTGCAAACACAGACGGGGGCGTTATCTATGTCGGTATTGATGACAATGGCAACGCTGTAGGTCTTGACGATGTGGATGAAACCTACACGAGAATTACAAACGGCATCCGTGATGCAATCCAGCCGGATGTTACTATGTTCATTAAATACGTTTTGCAAGATAACAAGGTGATCCGTATTGAAGTTGGAGAAGGCAGCTACAAGCCTTATTATCTGAAATCCAGAGGAATGAAGCCGACAGGGATTTACGTCCGTCAGGGCACATCCAGCGTACAAGCATCTCCCGAACAAATTCGCAGAATGATAAAAGAGTCTGACGGTGACAATTACGAAGATACCCGTTGCCTTGAACAAGAATTGACCTTTGATGCTGCAAGAACCGCTTTTCAGCGGTACGGTGTGGAGTTTTCCGTTGAAAAGTATAGGGCATTGGGCATCACGCAAAACGATGTTTTTACAAATCTCGCTATGCTTCTTTCCGACCAATGCCTTCATACTACAAAGATTGCTGTATTCAAAGATGAATTTTGTACGGAGTTCCGAGATAGTAAGGAGTTTAGTGGCTCCGTTTTCAATCAGTTTGAGAACGCAGTAAATTATCTTGCTCTGTGCAATAAAACTGCGTCCGTTATTAAGGGAGTTGTGCGTACAGATAAGCAGGATTACCCCGAAGAAGCCATTCGTGAAGCACTTCTCAACGCCCTTGTGCATCGGGATTACAGTTTCAGCGGCAGTATAATTATCAACGTCAATGACAGCAAAATGGAATTTATTTCTCTCGGTGGTCTGCTGCCCGGTCTTTCCACCGAAGATATACGTATCGGTGTATCTCAGCCAAGAAATAAAAAGCTTGCAGAGATATTCCATCGTCTGCGGCTAATTGAAAGCTATGGCACCGGCATTCGCCGTATTTTCAAGCTGTATGAAAACTGCTCAGCTCAGCCCATCATCGAAGCAACGAACAATGCTTTCAAAATTGTGCTGCCTAACACAAACGCAACCGATGTGCTTGCGGAAAATAAGCAGAATTCTGCAATAAATACACCCCCGGCTATTACCCCCCAGATGAAAACCGTTCTTGATTATCTCTCGGAATACGGTGAAATCGGGGAGGAAGAATTGCAGGAACTTTTGAATGTAAAGCGTACTCGTGCATATCTTGTGGCACGCCAAATGTGCGAAGCTGATTTGATTGTCACAATAGGGCGAGGCGTTAATAAGAAGTACCGCCTCAAATAACGAAGGGAGGCGCAGCGCATGGAACACAAATATTTAACCGGCAATGTGAGAGAGCGTTTGCTGGATTTGATGAAAGAACATAAATTTACCCAGAGAGAGCTTTCGGACGATTATGCCAAGGAAATGGCGCAGGATGAGGTCATCTATTGACCGACAAGAATCTTTCATACAAGGAGGTCGATGACTTTGAACGATAATGAATTTCTTGCCGCAATGAAAGTGATTATCCTTGCTTTGAAAGAGGCTGGATATGATCCACGCGAACAGCTTCGAGGTTATATAGAAACCGGTAATGTATCCTTTATTACACGTCACGGAAATGCGCGAAAATTAATACAAACATTGGATACAGATCAGTTACAGGCATATGTCAGTCAAATGGCAAATTTACAGCAGGCACGGGAGGAACGACGATGAAGCTTCTTTTCAAACAAAGATTATTTTCGTGGTTTGATAGTTACGACATCTATAATGAAGTCGGAGATACCGTTTATACGGTCAAAGGGCAGCTTTCGTGGGGCCATTGCCTGAAAATATATGATGCCAATAACAATGAGATTGGCACAGTGCAGGAAAAAGTATTAACCTTCTTTCCGAAATTTGAAATGTATAAGGGTAACGAATACATAGGATGCATTACAAAGCAATTCAGCTTTTTTAAGCCGAAATTCTCTATTGATTATAACGGTTGGGACGTGAACGGTGATTTCTTTGAGTGGGATTACACAATCACGGGCGTTCTTGGTGAGAAAATCGCAACAGTATCCAAGGAACTCTTGAACTTGACAGATACATACGTGATAGATCTGAGAGAAGCAGATGATTCACTCTGTGCTTTGATGCTTGTGCTTGCCATTGATGCAGAGAAATGTTCGAGAAACTAACAGTGAGGAAGTAATATAAAATGAGCAGAAAACTTATTGCATATTTTTCGGCAACAGGCAATACCGCAAAGGTTGCGGGAAATCTTTCCGAAGCAATAAATGCGGATGTGTTTTACATAGAGCCTGCAGTTCGGTATACCGATGCAGATTTGGATTGGAGAAACGAAAATTCACGGAGCAGCTTGGAGATGAAAGATTTATCCTGTCGTCCTGAAGTTGCCTTGAAGCGTGATAATATGGACGATTATTCCACAATCTTTCTTGGGTTTCCGATTTGGTGGTACATTGCACCAACTATCGTGAATACCTTTCTTGAGGGCTATGATTTTACCGGAAAGACAATTATTACATTTGCAACGTCCGGTGGTTCCGGGATGGGAAAGACGCTGGAAATGCTTGAGCCAAGCTGTCCCGGTGCCAAGCTGATTGAAGGAAAGATATTCAGGAAAGATGCAGGTATCAATGAGCTTGCAGAATGGGCGGAATCATTGATTTTATAAAGGAGATTTCAATGAAATTTTACGATACAACTCTGAAGCAGCTTTATGACATGACCGCTGAAAAGAAGCGGCTGGATGCCAAGTATGCTGACTTGAAAGCACAGGCTGCGGCTTATGAAGAACAACTAATTACTCTCCGAGCTGTTTGCACAAAGGAGCAGGAGGACGTGGATAAACTGGAAGGCAGAAGCCTCGCCGCATACTTTTATAACGTCATTGGCAAGAAAGATGAAAAGCTTGATAAGGAGCGAGAGGAAGCATATGCCGCCCGTGTCAAGCTTGACGCCGCAGAGCGTGAACTGACCGCTGTGAAGACTGAAATGACATCGGTGAGATCACGGCTTGGTGAGTTATACGGATGCGAAAACGCATACAGCCGTGCTCTGGAGAGCCGCCGCGATGAGGTCAGGACGTTATCTACGCCCGAGGCGGAAGAACTTCTCCGTCTTGAAGGAGAAATTGCCCACCTTGACAGCCAGCAGAAAGAAATTGGTGAGGCGATCTTAGCAGGAAATGCAGCGTTTGCCATTGCTGAAAAGATCCTTTCCGAACTGGACAGTGCAGATGGATGGAACACTTGGGATATGTTTGGCGGCGGTGGTCTTATCACTCATATGGCAAAGCACGGGCATCTGGACGATGCGCAGGATCTTGTGGAAACGCTACAGGATAAACTCCGCAGCTTCAAAACCGAGCTTGCCGATGTTTCCATCAATGCCGATATGCAGGTGAACATCGACGGATTCCTACGTTTCGCGGATTATTTCTTCGATGGGCTGTTCGCCGACTGGGCGGTAGCGGATCGAATCAGTGAGTCTATGGGTGCAGTGCAGAAAACAAGAAATCAGATCGGACACCTGGTTGACAAACTGACAAAGATGAAAGAAGACGCTGAACGCCGGGAAAAACGGCTTCGTGACAGAGCCGATGCAATTGTTTTGGAGGCGTAAATCGGAGGGGAAATATGGACAATAACATAAAACTGAACTGGCAGAAAATTCTGATCGCTGTTCTTACGGCGTTGCTTATCTTTGCACTGTTCCGCATCGCTTCACTATCAAGTGAGATTGATTCCATGCAGAACAGCATTAACAATCTGAACTCGGAAATCAATTTTATGCAAAACAACATCAGCAGCATCTACGACAATGTGGATGAACGGCTGAAAAAACAGTCGAGTCTGCTTGCTTCCGTGGAAACCGGATTTGGATCGCTGAATCATGAGACCCACGAAGTAACGGTGGAAATGACGCTGATCCCGAAAACAGTCACAGATAACATGGAACTGTATGTTACAGTTGGGGACACGGAGTACAAATGCGAACGTGAGAACACCAACTTCTATGCATCCTTACCCGTCAATCTCTTCCTCAGATACGACGAGCATCCCATACTGACGATTCAATCTCCGACAGGAACACAGACGGAAATACTGGAAGATGTCCGCATCGGAAGTTTGTATCATACCTATCTTCCTCATATTTACGCGAGCCTGGAAAACAATGCCGATCTGAAGAATGGGAAACTGCTTATCAGCGGCAGTCTTCATATCGACTATAAACCCACGGAATCGGGTGTGGGAATCGAAACATTCACGCTGGTCACCGAAGTAAACGGAAAGGAAACCGACCGCCGTGATCTGACAGGGGAGATAGAGAAAAACACATATGACGAGCAGATCAGCATGACGGTGGATGCAACCTTTAACGATCAGGTATATATTTATCTGCTGTCCGAGGATTCCCTCGGGTACACACACAAGAACGTTGTGTACGACTTGAATATCAAGGATGGTCCGATTCCGGAACCATCTGCACCTGCAGAAGATGGAATTTACGGTAAGGATGGAAAGCTGCTGAACGAGGACTGAATCTATGACCAAAAAACGAAACTATATCCTCTTGTCAGTATTGCTTTTCTCCCTTGCTGTGACCTTCATTGATGCTGTGGTACAGCCACCGTATTTTTCGAAGATCCCCATCAAGATATTGTTTTTCCTTGCGCTTCCCATGGTGTTCTTCTTCATATACCGAGAAGAGTGGGGGACTCTCAAGGCATTGTTCAAGCCAAAGAAAAAAGGACTGCTTTTGTCCGTTGCAATCGGAGTCGGAATTTACTGTGTGATTCTTGGCGGGTATTTTGCACTCCGCAGCGTGATTGATTTCAGCGGTGTTACATCAAGTCTTACCGAAGGCATGGGAATTACGGCGGATAATTTTCTCTATGTGGCAATTTACATTTCCATTATGAATTCTTTTTTGGAGGAATTCTTCTTCAGGGGATTCGGCTTTGCTGCCCTCAAAAAATATGTAAGCGGAAGTAATGGACAGGCATTCGCATGGCTGTTTTCACCGTTTCTTTTTGCACTGTATCACGCGGGAATGCTTGTGGAGATGTTCCATCCGGCGGTGCTCTGTCTTCTGATGGCAGGACTGGTTATGGGCGGACTTATCTTTAATTGGCTGAATAACCGTTTTGGTAATCTGTATCCGTCATGGCTTGCTCATATGGCAGCCAATTTTGCCATCAATACGATTGGGTTTATTTTGTTTGGCGTTGTATGAACATTGAATCAGCACGATAACAAGGAGGCTTGACGATATGAGCCGCGTAAGTAAGATTGTATTAGCTATCCTATTGATAGTCATAGCTCTGCTCATTGGATTCTATCTTTTGATAGGTGCGATATGGACGGGCGCTTTCAATTTTTTGTTCCCAAAAGAAATCGGAACATACGAAAGCCCGGATGGAGAATACACCCTTGTGTTTGAGCAGTTGGGGGATCCTGCATGGCCGTTTGGACCAACGGACGTCAGACTTACGCTCAAGAATCGGAACGGCAAACCCCTTGAGAAGTTATCCACGCAGGTCCACAATGACGGCGGGAACGCCGGAGAAGATAACATCAGGTCTATTGATTGGGCTTATGATAAAGTGATTGTTGTTCTCGGGGGTGCTGAGATGGAGGATCGGGAGATCATACTACCGTATGATTAAAAATCAGTGCTTTCGGTTTGTTTCCGGAAGCAATAAAATACTATGATAAGTACATAAGCAAGGCAGAGTTATTACAGTCTTGCGGAAAGGCAGAATCTATATGGGATTTTTCTTTGGCGGCGGTTTTGAGATCATATTCTTTTTGATGTTTTTCCTTATTTTCGGAATATTTATCGTGACAATCGTTCGAGGTATTGCGGAATGGAATAAGAATAACCATTCACCGAGGATTACTGTGGATGCATCGGTCGTAACAAAACGGACCAATGTATCCCGTCATCATCACCATCACGGCACGGGTCATATGGGACATACGACCACCTCCACTACATATTACGTGACGTTCCAAGTAGAAAGCGGTGATCGAATGGAGCTTCGGATGAGCGGTGACGAGTACGGTATGATCGCCGAGGGTGATGTCGGTAAACTTACCTTTCAAGGCACACGTTTTTTAAGCTTTGAAAGAGTCTGAGTGTATACGAAAGCGAGATGCTTTGTATTCACAAAAGTGTTTCTGATAATGTGATTGGTAAAAGCAAGGAGTTGTTTTTATGAAGAAAGAAAATATACACAAGTTTTTATATGCGATATCCGCTTTGCTTGTAGTCGGTTTTGCCATTGCTTGCGGTGTAGATGTCTACAAATACAATGCCAATATTTATTTGGGTTCGGCACCCCTGTACGCATATGTGCTTGTGGATGCAATAGAGTATCTTCTGCCGGGTTTGGCGGTTTTCGTTGCCGCGATCATCTGTAAGAAGAAATTTGCGAACAAAGGAGAAAATGAAAAATGATACTGGAACTGAAAAACATAGAAAAATCCTTCGGCGAGAAAAAGGTGCTCACCGGAGTCTCATTCAAAGCAGAGGGAGGAAAGGCGTTCGGTCTGCTTGGCAGAAACGGTGCCGGTAAAACCACGTCCATTCGCATACTGATGGATGTATTTCCCGCAAACAGCGGGGAAGTGCTGATTGACGGTGAGCCCATCGACTATAACAAAATCGGAATTGGATATTTGCCCGAGGAACGTGGTCTGTATCCGAAAAAGATCATCCTCGATCAGCTTACATATTTCGCGGAGCTGAAGGGAATGAGCCGTAAGGCAGCCATTCAGTCCATCGATTATTGGCTTGACCGGCTCGGGATGACCGAATACCGTAACAAGCGCTTGGATACGCTGTCAAAAGGTAATCAGCAGAAAATCCAGCTCATTACAGCCCTTGCGCACGATCCTGACATTGTGATTCTGGATGAGCCGTTCTCCGGACTTGACCCTGTCAATGCAATGCTGCTGAAGGATGTGGTAAAGGAACAGATCGCAAAAGGGAAGATCGTGCTGTTTTCCAGCCATCAGATGAGCTATATCGAAGAATTCTGCGACAGCATTGCGATTCTGAAAAACGGTGTTGTCGCGCTTCACGGCGATCTGCATGACATTAAGCGTGACTATCCCCGCGACCGCCTGGTAGTTCGTACAGAGAATCCCGATGCTATTCTTTCGGATTTCGGCACTGCCTGCACGGTAATGGAAGACGGTGCGCTGCGGATTCAGCTTGCTTCTGCCGATGAAAAGAAAGCAGTGATGACAAGACTGGTGGAAAACTACGATATTGATGAGGTCAAGGTGTTTGAACCGTCGCTCAACGATATTTTCGTGGAATATGCCGGCGACGGGGCAAAGGAGGTCTGAGCCATGAAACAGTTTGGTAAAAT